>CAIXQV010000663.1 GCA_903921605.1 uncultured Planctomycetaceae bacterium
TCTCGACTCGAAAGCGTTTGCGAGAGTTCTTGGCGAGATTCAACCGTCTCTCCGAGCTGCAGTGCAGTCGCTCAAGCATCCGATCAAGTTCTGCCGGAATCGAGCGGCGTTTGTTGGTTCGCAACAGACGCCCCGTCCAGTCAGGCAATTCTGTGGCCGAGGCAATTCAGAATACTCGAACAGGGCGATGAGATTCTATTTGCTGACGTTTTCCACAACGCGAAAAACATCAAGAACATGACTAAGCAAAACGCTTAACCCGCCAAAAAAAGAACCGGGCTACTATCGCAGATCCCGGGTCTGGACAAAGGGTGACTTTCGAGCAGGGACTTGCATCAGGAAGAACGCGATCTTTTCAGCGGAGCATGTTCCATCAAGTGCATGGCACCGGTATTCTGCACTTTACGTAATTGACGTTTTTCAGAACTCGAAAAATAGTCGGAACATGAATAAAGCTGACTCCTAATGTTAAAAAAAACGTCCCCTGGGGTATCTGTTGTGGGTCAAGGGGCCGGACAAATGGCGACTTTCGAGCCGGGGCTCGAATTAGGAGGAGCCCGGGCTTTTCAGCGTAGGATTTGCCATTTGCAGATCGCTGAAACGGAATCAGCGTTACTGACACACGTCGTTGTCCCAACTCGGGGTATTACGGCACACTTTGAGCATTGATAGTCGCAGATTCTGTTCTACGATCGGTAAAGGCGTCAGGTGTGCTCCTAAGTTTATGTCAACTGACACTTCGGCGGCCGGAAAGGTTTGTCATGCTGTTTCCTCGAAGAAAGAAAACGGACTACAGGCACACATCACGATTCGGGGTGAAAATTGAGAGTTGTGAAATCAGATCGCTGCTTTCTGCAACAACTCCTTTGGTTGACAGCGTGGAAGCTGTTTCAGCTGTCGAGGATGTTTCGAATTTGCCTCCGGAACAAGGCGATTCAGAAAGTCGGTCAGTCATTGAGCCTGTCGCGGAAGATGTCGCAACTTCGCTGACTGATGGGGAAGTGACGGAAGGTTCTGAAACGACCTTGGTGGGCAGCAGCGACTTCGACCAGTGGTACTCCAGCAATCGTGATGCGATTCTTGCAGTATGGTCAAATGCGATCTCTGGACTGGATCTGAATGACAGCACAGTGGATCGCACCGCTGCCCTGTCGCAACTCTGGAATGAGACGCTCAGAAGCCTGTATGGGGCTGAGTTGCCATGGGACGGTGAGACGGTCGTCGAGACCGATGCTGTGTTGACAGAAGACACGGTGCGAGTGGATGAGACCGTCGGCGATTCTGTTGTGGATGATATCACGAGCTTGCAGGCTGATACGGTCAACCTGGGCTACATGAGTCTGCGCCCGGTGGTCTATGTGTACAACGAGACGCCAGCAGATGGCAGCTATGGTGGCTTGGCGTTGGAGCTGATCGACATTTCTTCGGTGGTATCCGATGAGGCTGGTGAGCTGATCTCACGGCCTGTTCTGGAAGACCGCCTGACGGGGACTCGTTATCTGATACCTGCGGAAGTTACGCTCGTGTCAGAACGTGATCTGACGGTGATGCTGGCGTCTTATGGCATCAGCGAATACCGTGTGGAAGACGGGGGTCGCTGGGTCCTTCCGGTGAGTCCGGACGAGGGCGTAGGGTTCCTGAATCGAGCTTGGTATCTGACCTACTACGATGACATTCAATCTTACCTCAGATCTGGGGGAGACACTCAGACTGAGGTCTTTTCTCCGACCGATTTCACCGTGGAAGTGGTGTTGGCCGCGGCTGATTCTTCAACCGGCCGTGACCTGACACTCTCTCTGCCGGACACACGGATCGGAATCTATTACGAGACGGTTACGATCGGTTCAGATGGCAGCGTCACTGTTGTTCCACCGAGCGTTGTTGAA
>CAIXQV010000664.1 GCA_903921605.1 uncultured Planctomycetaceae bacterium
CCCCCAAATTCTCCGGCCACAAAGGCATCCAGCAGGCAGGCGGCTAGTGGCACACGCTTTTGCAAATCATCGATAGTACGCATGTAGTCATCAAGCCGTTCCAGGGAAACTCGCAGAGCACGGATAATCAGTAGGTTTGGTCGCGCATCATGCAGTCGACAGATCAAATCCTGCGTTTCATCACCGTGAAACTGAACGGCCGTCAGACCAACTTCGTCGGAGGTTCTCGCAATGTCGGTAACTTCCGAATTGACGAAGACACCGACGATATCCGGGGGGCTAGTCTTTGTGCCATGGGTGCGGAAGACATTGGCGATCTCCGCCGCTGCGGAGACCGATATAAATCGCTTTGACTCGCTGAAGAAATTCAGACCGACAGCGCTCGCCCCCGCGTCTCTGACAGCACGAGCACTTTCAGTGGTTGTTACACCGCAGATCTTTGTCCACATGTTGATTTGCTATCTGTTTCGGAGGGGAGTTCAGTCCTCGATCTCCGGAATGGGGCTGTTCGGAAGAATGTCTTTACCCTCCCAATTTGCCTGGCCGGTCGCCGAATCATACAGCAGAATGCGATCACGACTTCCAGGAACGGGCTTTCGGTTAACTTTCGGGATCCACTGACGGTGTTCCGCAATAATTTGAGCGTGTTCCGGGCGAGACGCCAGATTTGTCCACTCGTTCGGATCCTCAACCATATTGTACAGCTCCTCAGATCCGTCGGCGTAACGGATGTATCGCCAGTCGCGAGATCGTATGCCATGATTGTCATGGTTGTGAGTCGTAATAGCCGGCCAATCTCTTGCGATGGAGGAGTCCTTGAGTTGCGGCAGCAAGCTGTGCCCTTCAAGCCCTTCTGGTTGTTCCAGATGACAGAGTTCCGAAAGTGTTGGATAGATATCCAGCAATTCTGCGGGCTCGGCACAGCGAGAATCAGGAGTTACTCCGGGACCAGCAAAGATAAGCGGCACACGAGTCCCGCGATCCCAGAGCGAATTCTTCCCCGTGATGCCCTTTTCTCCCAGATGCCAACCATGATCTGACCACAGGACAATGATCGTATTGTCGGCATGCGGGCTGGCCTCCAGGGTGTCCAGGATTCTTCCTATCTGTGCGTCAACGAACGCTGTGCTGGCAAGATAGGAACGAACCAGATTGGTCCATTGACCCGAATGTTTTAGAAACTTGAGGCGAGGCTCGGGTAGCTTCCAGTGAAGGTACCAACTGAACCGCGGCGTGTCGGATCGGTCGTCATCCAGGACGGCCGGCAGCTGGAGGGACTCTGCGGGGAACATGTCGTACCAGTTTTGTGTCACATAGCAGGGGACATGTGGCAGAAAGAATCCAACACTCATGAAGAATGGGCGATCATGAGTTGTGCGGAGTTGATCAACACCCCATGAAGCAAGCTTGTAATCGCCCTTGTCTTCATCGTTGTGCGGAAACGTACCCCAGTCGACAAGCGGGTGACCGCTTGGCGTTACGACCAGAGGAAACTTTGGTCTCGCTCCCACATCCGCGGGCGGACCCACTACGTCAAACTCATTGTCTGCAGGGCGACGGCCGTAACCGCCGTGATAAATCTTTCCTGCCATCAGATTCTTATAGCCACTCTGACGAAGATGCTGTGGAAGTGTCAAAACCCCCTCCAGACCCTCAGCATCGCGAAGTGCAGGTGATAGCCCGTAGACACCGATTGAAGACGGACGGCGACTGGTAAGAAGGCTGACACGCGATGGATTACAGAGAGGTGACTGGCAATGAGCATTTAGAAAGACCGTGCCGCGTTTGGCCAGCCGATCGATGTTGGGAGTTCTCGACTGAGGATGGCCCCCAAGACATCCAATCCAATCGTTCTGATCATCGATCGCGATCATCAATACATTGGGCCGCTCGCGATCAACAGGTTCGGCTGCGAAGATCGGCGAACGCATAACGGTCATTAACGCCGCGATCAGACAAGTCCGGGAATCGCAGTGGTGTATAAGAAAGCATTTCAAGAGGGTGACTCCAACAATCGGAAACGCGGACGGGAGATCGTGATTCTGGCAATACCACGCAAAAATTGAAAACGGCCTCAATCCGGAGATTCGATCGTACGATAATCAGGTGTCCTTCAACCGAACCGGCTGAAACGACCATAACCTCAGCAGAAAACTGGTGACTGGACATAGCTGATTCGCAAGTAGAACGGTGAAAAGCCCAGGAAATTGCGAAGCAGCGGCAGAGTGGCTGGACATCTGGTCCAACAGCTGCCAAAATATGTGCCCCCCCGAAATGACCTCACATTCGGGGCGTATAGCTCAGTTGGTTAGAGCGCAGCTCTGATAAAGCTGAGGTCCGTGGTTCGAATCCACGTACGCCCACTGTGGCGACAGCGCCGGTGAATTTGAGGGGACGTAGCTCAATTGGGAGAGCGCTGCCCTTGCAAGGCAGAGGTTGTCGGTTCGATCCCGATCGTCTCCAGTGGTCCTCGGACCAAAAAGTGGTTCTGAAAGTTTTAAACTTTTTTGAGCCGAAGTGTTGACGAGAACTCAAACGCTCGATACACTTCCCCCTCCGCGGAAATGAGCCAAACGGCCCAATGACGCGAAATGATCTTTGACAATTTAATGAAGTCTAAGTGGCATCTGTAAACGTTTTCACGAGAAGAGCGGTTGGTCGAAAGGCTGGCTGATGTTTATCGTAATGTGTTGGCAGATCGTCAGTCGGAAGATTTTCTGGCTGTTGATCAATGTGGCCAAATACATAAGGGCGTGTGGGGGATGTCTTGGCG
>CAIXQV010000665.1 GCA_903921605.1 uncultured Planctomycetaceae bacterium
TTGGATGCCTCAAATTCGCTCAGGACGACTCTCAGGCTTTGGCAGGCAGAGCAGGCCGCACATGTTGGACGAAACAGTGTCCTGCCGAAGCGACGCCAGCCGCGCGACAAAAGTTGCTCGTAACGCGCCTCCGTCAGCTTGTAGGCCAGACGATAAGTCATTTTCGCGGTTTGGCCCGGCAGATAGGAGCAGGGCGTGGGAGTTCCTTCGATTTCCAGCTCTCCGGAAGGCTCGTCGCGTGATAAGTCGTCATTGACCATAGTAAACTTTCCGAAACGACATCGCTGGTTTCGGGCTGTTGAGTAAGAGAGACTGCCGCGACACCAGAACGACCGATGCCGTTTCTGAATTGTTGGACGATCGCCAGAATCATTCTACTGACTGAGCTGATCGCCTTCTGAAATCGTCCGAATTGAATGAATCGAAATGAACGAAACTCTGAAGAACGCTGTCGACCTGCTGCTTCTAAGGCAAGATCTCACCGATGCCGACGCCTGCCAGTGCATCGGCGCGATCATGGATGGACAATGTGATCCAGTCGATATTGCCTCCTTTCTGACAGCCATGGCCTGCAAAGGTCCGGTTGCCGATGAAATCGTCGGGGCCGCTCGTGCGATGAGACGGCGAGCGACCCCGATTGTCACATCGCGCCAACATCTGCTGGACACCTGCGGAACCGGTGGAGATCGCCTGCATACGTTTAACATCAGCACGGCGACCGCGATTCTGGCAGCAGCTTGCGAAGTTCCTGTCGCGAAGCATGGCAATCGCAGCGTGTCCAGTTCCAGTGGATCTGCTGATGTGCTGGAAAGTCTGGGCGTGAATATTTCATTGACTCCTGAAGGAGCTGGTCGCTGTCTTGACGAGATCGGCATCGCCTTTTGTTTCGCACCGTTAGTTCACGGAGCGATGAAGCATGCGGCACCGGTCAGAAAACAACTGGGCTTCCCGACGATCTTTAATCTTCTGGGGCCTCTGACAAATCCTGCCGGCGCAGAATATCAATTGCTGGGAGCCAGCTCGTTTGCTCGCGCGGAACTGCTGGCCTCTGCATTGGCCGCGTTGGGGGGGCGTCGTTCGATTGTCGTCTGTGGCAACGACGAGCTGGATGAAGTGTCACTGTGGGGCACAACTCGAGCATTCGAAATCCATGGCGGGCAAGTGACGCTTCAAACCTGGACGGCTGACTCGTTCGGATTATCGGAATGCTCCGTGGATGCATTGCGAGTCAGCTCGGCGGCAGAGAGCGGAGCGGTGATTCAGTCGATCTTTCGAGGCACAGCTCCCATCCCCGCGTCTATGGTTCTGGCGAATACGGCCGCGGCTTTGTTAGCCTGTGAACGAGTGACTGACCTTAAAGCGGGAGTAAAGATTGCCTCCGATGCAATTCACTCCGGCGCAGCTCTGAAAACTCTGAATCATCTGATCGAATGGACGCAGGCTCAGAGCCAGAGCTGAACATGCTGATTACGCCGAGAAAGAAAATCGGTGGTTCGAATCTAAAAACAGGACTGAGAATTAATGTCATCGGATTCTCCGCAGTCCTCAATCGGCGGATTTCACGGACGCTATCTGCGAATCGATCTGACGAAAGGTGAGCCAACTTCGGTTCCTTTGGAGGCCGCTTTTCTGAGAAGTTATCTCGGAGGGGCAGGTCTTGGTGTGGCAATTCTGCTGCGTGAAGAATCGGCTGGCGTCGATCCACTGTCCCCGGAAGCCGCACTAGCGTTTGTGTTCAGTCCGTTAGTCGGCAGCCCGTTGACCACCTCCGCCAAGTTCGCTGTAGTCAGCAAAAGCCCTTTGACAAATCGGATTAATGATTCGCTGGCCAGTAGTGGATTTGCCATTGCTGGAAAGAGAACGGGGTTCGACGCAATTGTGCTGATTGGAAAAGCAAAGTCGCCTTCGGTTCTGATTATTGACGACGACCAAATTCGGCTTGAGCCGGCCGATGATTATTCAGGACTTACTAACCGGGAGACTCAGCAATTGCTTCGCAGTCGTATCGGGATGGACTTCCAGACGGCCACGATTGGCCCAGCCGGAGAACGTCTCGTTCATTACGCGACCATTTCTCATGATGGTCGCCATGCTGGTCGAGGTGGCAGCGGGGCGGTGCTGGGTTCCAAGAACATCAAGGCGATTGCGGTCCGAGGTTCTCATCGAGTCACCTGGGCTCGAACTTCAGAGCTGATGACTCTTGCCAAACAGCTGTCCGAGAAATCATTTGGTCCGGCCACAGCCAAGTATCGTGAGCTGGGTACAGCCTCCAATCTGCTGACATTCAATCGGCTGAATGTTCTGCCCACGCATAATTTTCAAAAAGGTAGTTTCCCCGGTGCCATTGAAATCTCGCCGGAAGAACTGAGCGTTGCTCGCGAGAGAACTCGAAGCTCCTGTGCGGCCTGCACGATTGGCTGCGAACATCTTTACAGTCTGAAAACTGGCGGCGAACCGGTGCGGCTGGAGTACGAAAATCTCTTCGCGCTCGGGCCGATGTGTGGCATCAACGATCCTGAAATTGTACTGAAAGCCTCGCAACTGTGTGATGAAGCGGGGCTCGACACCATCAGTGCCGGGGGCACAATCGGGTTTGCGATGGAATGCGTTCAGCGAGGACTGCTGAAAGATTGCGACTGGCTGCAATTTGGTTCGGGCGAGGCCTTGCTAAGGGCACTGAATCTAATCATCAGCGGCGAAGGAATCGGTCGCATGCTGGCTCTCGGCAGCCGCGCGATGGCACATGAAGTGGGTGGCAATTCGCTCGACTTTGCGCCGCAGGTTAAGGGGCTGGAGTTTCCCGGTTATGATCCGCGAGGACTCCAGATGATGGCTCTTGGTTTTGCGGTCGGAACACGCGGAGCTGACCATAATCGCTCGGGAGCCTATGAGGTCGATTTTTCGGATGCCGTTGATCGCCGCAAAGTTGGCCCGGAGTCTGTTCATCTTGCGATCGAAACCGAAGACAAAGCTGCAGTGATGGATTCACTGATTCTGTGCAAATTTCTGCGAGCAGTCTTTCAGGATTTCTTTGCGGAGTCTGCAGAGATTCTTGCACTTGTCACGGGATGGGACGTCACGGCCGCAGAACTTCGTGCCACCGCCCAGCGAATCGTGGCGGCTCGCAAGCGATTCAACATTCTTGCGGGCTGGACGCCCGCCGAAGATACTCTCCCGCAGCGACTGTTGCAGGAGGCAATCCCCGAGGATGCTCGCGCACATTTGTCAGAAGATCGCCTGATGTCGCTCATCAAAGCCTACAATCTGGCGCGAGGATGGACGGCGGACGGCTGGCTGCCGGACTGAGTTATCCAGAGGGGTGCAGTCGCGGATGATTGTCAAGATGGGAGGACGAGGCTTCTGCCGAGCCACTTCACTGCCGAAATCCGCGACTGCACCCATCCAGAGAAGGGATTCCCTCCGACTATACAAAGCCCGACAAGGATTTGGTAAGGTTCTAAATTGAAGCTTTCAGCTCAAGCGGCCAGGATTGCCAGACAAATTCGGCGGTCGGCAGGGTTTAGAAAATTCAGCCTCACGAGTTCGTCGAAAAACACGGCAGGTTTCAGGAATCACAGAGTGGCAAGCGGAACGTCTCAGTTTACATCGCTCTTCGACAATGCCCTGCTGAATCAGATTGAGCGGATGAGGCTGCGGCCGATTCGTCGGCTGACCAATCGCAGTCGTGGGGAGCATCTCTCCGGAAAGGGCGGTAGCAGCACCGACTTCGCGGACTATCGAGATTACGCGGCCGGAGACGACTTGCGATATGTCGACTGGAATATCTTCGCCCGTCTGCGACGTCCCTATATCAAACAGTTTCAGCACGAAGAGGAAATGCATGTCGTGCTGCTGGTGGATGCGTCCACATCAATGTTGTTTGAAGACAAGCTGTTGCGAGCTCGACAAGCAGCCGCCGCATTCGGAATCATGGGACTTTTGAACGTCGAACGCGTCAGCGCGTATGCGATTCATTCCCAGCCGGAAAAGCCGTGGATGTTTCCGCCGGGCGCGGGAAGAACTCGCATTCGCCAGTTGCTGGCCTTTATGGAACAACTGGAAGGCGGCGGCAACGTGCCGATTGAAAAAGCCATCGAGACCATGCTGAGATTTCATCGAGGTCGCGGTGTGGCCATCATCATCAGCGATTTTTTAACGTTCGGTGATATCAGTCGCCCCATGAATATGCTTTACAGTTCCGGACTGGAAGTCTGGGGTCTGCAGATTTTGGCCGAGTCAGAAATCAATCCGAACGTGCAGGGAGATCTGCGATTCGTCGACAGTGAAACTCAGGAAACGCTCGACATCACGAATGCGTCAGAGTTGCTGAACGTCTACAACGATCAGCGATTATGGTTGCAGAGTCAACTCGATACGATGTGTCGCAGTCGGCAGGGACGGTTCCTGTCGGCCAGTTCCGGGTCCTCCATTCAGTCGATCCTGTTTGATCAACTGTGTCGTCAGGGGTGGATTCTGCGATGAGATGGCCCAGCTTTGTGAATCTGTTTGGAGCCTGGTTCTTCCTGGCGCTGATCCCGCTGATCATTCTTTACTTCCTGAAACTGCGGCGGCCGAAGATGGAAGTCCCATCGCTGGTGCTGTGGCAAAGCGTGGTCAATGACCAACGAGTGAACTCGCCGTTTCAAAAGTTTCGCCGCAATCTTCTGCTGTTACTGCAGATCCTGCTGTTGTGTCTTTTGGTGCTCGCACTCATGCAGCCGTTTTTGTCTGCGGATGCTGAAGTGGCTCAGTACATGCCCGTGCTGATTGACTGTTCGGCCAGCATGGCGGCTACGGATGAGATTACTGGCAAGAGTCGTCTGGAGCTTGTTAAAGAACAGGTTCGTGAGCAGATCGGAAGTTTATCCGGCGATCAGAAGATGTCTCTGTTTTCGTTTTCTGCGACCGGACGCCGCCTGACCGATTTCACCAGTGACCGACGTCAATTGTTGAAGGCTCTGGATCTGCTTGAACCTTCCGATCTGCCCGGACAGTTGGATGATGTGCTCCGCATGGCGGCCGCGTACACTCGCACGTTTCCTATTGAAACTGTCACGATCATGACGGACGGCAATCTGCCCGATCAGGTCGATTTTGAACTGCCGTTTTCTTTGGATGTTCGACGAGTCGACGCTGGCGGTGCAAATATTGGCATCACAGAAATGAGTGCTCGACGCAGTGGACCGCAGGAGTGGGAAGTCTTCGTGCGAGTTTCGGGATCGTCCGTCGATCTGCGCGGAGCAGAGTTGAAGTTCTTCGAGAACAATGTGGAAACGAATTCTCAACCGATTGAGGTTTCCAATGAGGAAGCCGAGCGGCTGGTGTTTCCCGTCTCGTCAGCGGAATCAAGATTACTGGAAGCAAGACTGGTTCCCACGGGCTTTGATTCCATGGCAGTTGATAACAGCGTCTGGTTGACGTTGCCTGCGGCGCGACCGTTGAAGATCTGGACCTCGCCCAAGCTCGCTTCGTGGCGGCATGCCATTCGAGTTCTCTCGAATATCGAACAGGAAGACGGGACCGACGAGCAGCCCAAAGGTTCTGACTACGATCTAATCATCAGTGATGCCGCCGACCTTGGCGGAGCGATTGCTCCGGTGCAGGTTTTTGTGGGCGTCATTCCGGACGATTTGAAGACGATGATCGAGGTGAGAGAGGACGTCGACTATGTTGTTGACTGGAATCGGACGGCTCCGTTTTTAAGGCATGTCCAGCTCGCTGATCTGGAGATCGGTGAACAGCCTCGACTTGCCACGGGGCTTAGTGCGAAGGAGCTGGAAGAGCTGGGATATGAAGTGCTGATTGACGGAAAAACCGGGCCTTTACTGCTGCAGCGGCGGGAAGGCCTGAGTGTTTCGTATTGGTTTACGTTCCATACGGATCGATCAACGTTGCCGTATCGAGTTGGCTTCCCGATTATCGCTGCAAACGCCGTTGAGTCGGCTCTGAAGCAGGCCTCGCTGTCGGAAGTGTCTGCGGCCCCGACGGGAGTTCTTCCGGTGATCAGTGTCGAAGCGGATCGCAACTACACAATCAAAACTCCGGATGGTCAGCAGATCCCGGCAACATCAACCCCGGTGGGAACTCTGTCAGGAATTCCAGCGGCAAAGGTCGGGCGATACGACATTCTGGACGGTAACGATGTCGCCACTTCGGTCGGAACAGGACTTCTGAATACGACGGAGTCGTCATTGAAGACCGTGGAAGCTCTGCGGTTTACGGAACTCACCGTTGCTGCGGAGAAGTCAGACCGAATTGATTCTGATCAGCCTCTGTGGTGGACTCTGGCTTTGCTCGCATTCGGCGTCATGCTTTTCGAATGGTGGTACTTTCAAAGAGCACGAGGAGCCGCAGCATGAGTCGACCGGTGCAGCGTGTTGCACTTATCAGCCGGAACGCGTTAGCGTCCGGTTTGTTCGCCCTTAAACGTTTGCGGTGTAAGCAACTTGCGGCAGCCCTTCTGACGTTGTTGGTATGGATTGTTCCAGGCTTGATCCTGGCCGCAGACAAGCCAATCGTCGGCCTGAAGATGGAGCTGATGTCGATTCGCAATCGCTCCTCAGGCCCATTGCCAGTGCGCTTCAGACTGGAATACAACCAGCCTCAGATGCTGGAAGGTGACCTGCAGTTGTCGATTTACGACGGACAGGATTTTTATACGGCTGAGGATCTGATTGCCAAGTTGCGATTCGATGACATCGTACTGGTTGGTCAGGACTATCAGTTCAATGTCGTCTTACCTCCGTGCCGAACATCGACGGTGCGAAACTGGTCGATCGAAGCTGTGTTCATCACGGAGTCGGGACCGATTCCTTTGAGCTCAATTATTGACAAGCAGAATCCTCCGGAAGCATTCGACCTCATCACGTCTAATCCTGCGGAGCGAAGCGTACTTTTGTGTTCCTGTTGTGCCGAGTCGATTGGTCAGAGTGCCAGTAAGAATCGTCGGTTTCTGGAGACTGCCTTGTCTCTGGAGAACTACAACCCTTTGAATCAATCGGTGGATGAGAATTCGCAGGCAACAGCTCAGGAAGCCGCTGAGTCACTTGCCCCAAACTGGGCCGGTCGATCGATCATTCATTTTGCCGGGCAATGGGTGGCTCGCGATCTGCCGCTCGATCCTCTTTCGTATTGTGCTTTCGACCTCGTCCTGCTTTCCGACGGCGCATTGGCTCGGTTGAATCAGGATCAGATGGACGGACTGTCAAAGTGGGTACGAGCCGGGGGTAGCGTTTGCATTCTGCCTGATGCTCCCATGAAGCCTATGCATCTGGAGTTGCTCAGAACATTACTCGGTAAACAGCAGAGTGATGCCGCTGACCTGACATTGGATGACGAGGGCCGCTTGATTGTCGTCAGTGACGAGAACGATCCACTACTGATGAATCACTTCGGACTTGGGCGAGCACTGATCTTGCCGGTAGTCGAGGACCTCGAACAGCGTCTGGGCAAAGAAGATCTCGGGCAGGTCGTTGCGTTTCTGTGGAAGGTTCGCTGCAACAACGGAATTTGGAACGGAGAAAAGTGGGCCGCCACGAATTACCTGAATCAACTTCGAGCGACCGGCATCGATGTTCAGACGGATGAAATCGGGGCTTATGTCACTGATGAGAGTCTCGGGGATAAGGAACGCTGGAATCTCCTCCGACCGTTGCTTAATGACCGTCAGGAGAATGGGCGGCACTACCTCAACACGCAATACCTTGAAAGTTTTTTTGGTGGTTCGGAAAGGCTGAATCCGCGAACTGAATTGTTGCTCTCGTTTGGTGAGCAACTTCTGCTGCCCGAAGATGTCGAAATGGTTCCGACGTGGGTCATCGGACTAATTCTGTCTGGATACGTGTTAACCATCGGGCCCGTTGATTATTTCGTGCTGGGCTGGCTGAGACTGCGAAAGTACACGTGGGTTGTTTTCCCGATCGTCACGGTCTGCTTTACCTTTCTGACCATCGCGGTCGCTCATGACTATATGAGCAGTGAAGATACAGGCGGACGACTTGTGATTACCGATGTTGTGGACAACGGGATTCCTGCGCGTCAAACAGTTCTGGAGACATTGTTCCTCGGAGCAAAAACCGAGATTACAACCAACCACAAATCACAACTCGTGGTCCAGGCGGAGGATTCTCCCACGGATGCAGACTGGGTCAACGCGTATGGCAACGGCCCTGAACGCAAGTCTGATACTCCGTTGAGTTACGCTGGCCACTTTCCTCAGAACTACACAATCCGCCAGGAGGTACAGCAGTGGTCACCAGTTTCGCTGCGTATGCTGTCGCTTGAGCCTGAAGGTGTCAAACTTCCAGCGATCGATTGGAATGACTCCACATTAGTGACGACACCCGAGGGAAATATTCGACTGAGAGCCGCTTTGCGTCAAAATCAGATCCCGATCCATTCTGCGGTGATCTACCACAACGGGACTCAGGAGGCACTTCTGGGGCAGTTGCCTGCGGCATTTCAAGCTGGTTCGGGCCAACAAGTCGGAATGACCGGCGACAACATCCCCGGCAGCCGCACTATTGCGATTCAACAACTACTGTCTTATATCCCGACCGCTTCGAACAATACGGGACTGTTCCGAATTGTAAGCCAGGTCGCTCCACAGGGAGCCGGGTCTCTTGAAGATTTGGCGTTCTGGGATTCCTCAGATCCCAATCAATGGGCACTCGTCATCATGACGACGGATGGTGATGAGTTTCAGGTCTATAGAAAACTGTATCACGTTGATTGATCATGCGGGCAGAAAAACCCGCCTCGCACGACTGATCCGATGAGCCATCACGATCGGCTCCACGGATGACCTCGTCAGCTCAACGCCATCAGTCATCTCGCGATCGTTTACCCACTTCGATCCCATTTCGCTCACGGCAAGTTGCTGCGGGAACTTCAGGAACTTTCCGCTCGGCTTTGGATCCCAGCAATCGATCTTGTTGCAGCTGAGCCACGCCACTATACTATAACCATAGTATTGCAGAGCAGACGCGAAAGACAGGGTTTCCCTGCAGAGTTGGCAAATCCTGCTTTTCGTTGCGGCCGATTCAGCAGCCGCCTTTCACATTGCGGATCGCAGTGATTTTTGAAGACCTGAAGGAACGGGTTATGATTGCAGAAAGAATGGCTCGTGACGGAGCATGGCTGTTTCGACATCGCGGGATTTTGCCATTGTTTCTGTTGATTCCGGGGCTATGGAGCCTAAGCCATTTTCAGTATCTTGCTGGCAGCCACTCGGCTCAGCATGTCTGGGACTGGATCTGTCTGAGTGTTTCAATATTCGGTCTTATCATTCGTGCAACGACCGTGGGCTTCGTTGACAATGGTACTTCAGGACGCAACACCGCCTGCCAAATTGCCACGGAACTCAACACCACTGGCTGGTATTCCGTAGTACGTAACCCATTGTATCTGGGAAATTTTCTGGTCACGATGGGCATCATCATGGTGCCCGCCGACTTGTCGCTGATTGCCATCACAGGATGCCTGTTCTGGATCTATTACGAACGCATCATCTCAGCTGAAGAAGAGTTTTTGAGCCAGAAATTCGGAAACGCTTATGTCGCATGGTCGTGTGCCACGCCCTTGTTTATGCCTCGCCTGTCGGGCTGGGTGGCTCCTTCCCGGTCGTTTCGAGTGCGTATGGTTTTGCGGCGTGAGTACTGCGCGGTGCTGCTGATTGGCATCGCGTTTCTGTTGCTCAATTTTCTGGAACACGTCGTCGCCGAGCAAAGGTACTACGTGGATTCCGCGTGGGTTATTTTCTTTGGTTGTACGTTGAGCATTTTTCTGACACTCAGGACTTTGAAGAAGAAAACCACAATCCTGAATCCTCGCTGAGGAAGGCAATCTTTTGTCGATCAGGGGCCGTTTGAGTTTACTTTGGCGACGGACCAGGGCACAGTTCGTCGTACGCTCATTCGTTGTTCCGGATGGCCTGCAACACTCCGGAACTCAGCCCGCGTTGCTTTTGCCTGATTCGTGCTCATGGTTGTGCCATTGCTTGCAAGCCTGGTGATTGGTGATCGAAGCTGGATCGTGCCCACGGTCACGGTCTCCGCTCTGGGCGTGGTGCTGGCTTTATGGCTGAACCGCCGCCATCTCGCATCAATGCCACTGAGCCCCGTGTTCCGAGTCACAGGTTGGCTTCTGCTGGCCGTCTGCCTGATGAATCCTCTCTGGAGCAGCTCACGTCCGCGATCCGGAGCCAACGTCGTCGCCGTGCTGGCAGATAACAGTCGCAGTCACCTGGTTCAGGCCGATTCAACGGATGTGACTCGCGCGGATCTGTTTGCAGACGCTTTAAAGAACGGTGAAAAGTCAGATCCGGTCGGCTGGCTGAATCGGCTCGAACAGGACTTTGAACTACGACGTTACACGGTCGCCGATCGACTGCAGCAGGTGCCCCATTTTGACCCGATTGAATTCAATGGCAACGCGTCCAGCCTGAACACGGCACTGTCGCAGATCAAGCAGCGTTATGAAGGACAGCCGCTCGCCGCGGTCCTGCTTCTGACAGACGGAATTGCAACCGACACGTCCCAGTCACTGGATTTCCTCAAAGGCATGCCGCCTGTTTTCCCAGTCATGCCACCGGAAGACAAATCAAAGCCGGATGTTTCTATCGGCTCATACTCAATCACGCAGACAGCTTTCGATGATGCTCCGGTGACTATTCAGGTCCAGCCAACGACGATCAACGCCACGGCCGGACAGGTTGCCGTGACTCTCATGGATGCAGCCGGAACGCCGCTGGAAACTCTGACACAGACGATCGGCGATGTCTCACCCCTGAAGTTTCGCCATCGCCCCACAGAAGCCGGAACCGTCTTCTATCGCCTGAAAGCCGTGCTGAAAGACCAGAGTGGGACAGAGGTCACATCCGAAGCGACGACCGTAAATAACGAACAGTTGATCGCGGTCGAACGAGGCACGATGCCGCGGAGGATCTTATATGTGTCCGGCCGGCCGAATTGGGAGTTCAAATTCCTGCGGCGAGCGGTTGAGACAGATCCGCAACTCCAGATGGTGGCGTTGATTCGCATCGCAAAGAAGGAGGCAAAGTTCGACTTTCGAGGTAACTCGGGAGAACGATCCAACTCGCTCTTTCGCGGCTTCAAGGACGGAGATGCGGAGGTCGCTGAGGAATACGATGAGCCGGTTCTGGTGCGGCTGAATACCAAAGACGATAATGAACTTCGCGGAGGATTTCCGCAGAAGGCCGAAGAGCTGTTTCAGTACGATGCCATCATTCTTGATGACGTCGAAGCGGACTTCTTCATGGCCGATCAGATGCAGTTAATCTACGACTATGTTTCTCGACGCGGCGGCGGGCTGTTGATGATGGGCGGGCAGGAATCGTTTCGCCAGGGAGATTATGATCGTACGCCGATCGGCGAAATGTTGCCGATTGATTTGAGTCGTGAGATGGAGTCACCGGCCAGTGAAGTTCGTCTCAGCCTGACTCGCGATGGCTGGCTGCAGCCCTGGATTCGCCTTCGTTCTGAAGAGACCGCAGAAGAAGAACGTCTGCAGTCAATGCCGGCGTTCAAAACTTTGAACTCTGCGGCTTTCGTCCGGCCCGGAGCTATCATCATGGCGGAAGTTCAGGACGAACAGGACAATCACTGGCCTGCTTTGGTCGTGCAACGCTTCGGCAAAGGTCGAACGGCTGCATTGTGCGTTGGAGATCTCTGGCGCTGGCGATTGCATGAAGGCTTGCGAAAACTGCATGGGCTTGGATCAACCACAACAGATCTGGATTCCGGCGGCTCGGTCACTCCAGGGGAAGATCCAGGGGAAGATCCAGGGGAAGATCCCGAGGAAGATCTCGGTGATCACGCAAGGGCTAGTCGGCAGATGGTCCGTTGGCTGGTGGCGGACGTTCCCAGGCGGATGGATCTGAATGTCGGTGAAGAGCCCGCGTTGGGAACGGGCAATGTAAAGCTGACAGCGTTTGTTCGTGGAGTCGACTTTGAAGCTCGTGAAAACGCCGATGTCAAGTTCATTGTGACCGGTCCTGATGGACAGACGTTCGAACTGACCGGAGAACCCTCGGATCAGGATTCGGGACTGTTCGAAGTAAGCGTCGCCGCCGCGCAATCGGGTGCCTGGAAAGCAACGGTCACTGCCGTGCTGAGCGATGACGGGGAAACCGAACCGCTTGTTGCGTCCACAGGCTGGGCCAGTCAGCCGGATCAAAAAGAACTCAAGTCGGTGCAGGTCGATCGTGCATTCCTCGAAGCGGTGGCGAAGACCACCGGCGGCAAAACGCTGGAACTGGATGAGCTGGAAGATTTTGTCGACAGTCTTCCGCAGAACAGTGCTCCTCATGTGGAAGTCTGGTCCTGGCCGATCTGGCATTCGTGGTGGGTTTTTATCGTGGCCATGGCCTGCATTGGAACGGACTGGACCCTACGCCGCCGAAGGGGATTACCATGAGTCGACTGAGATCAGGGAGTATCCCAAAGAACTGCCCTCGGAAATGGTGGATCAGTATTCCGGGCCTCCTCGCCTTGAGCTGTTGCGTGATTCTGCCGTCGGGCGTTTGGGCTCAGGATGCGTCAACACAAACAGACGCTTCTCCAGCGGAAGTTTCTCTACAGGAACCTTCGCAGCCTGAACCTTCGCAGCATCTGATTCTCGTCATCGGTGCGCCGGGGACGGAAGAGTATGCCACGAACTTTCGAACATGGGCCGGACGATGGGAAGAGGCGGCTCAGCGCGCTGGCATCTCATGCACGGTGATCGGAAAGAGCAGCTCAGAGAATGCTGACACAGCCACTCCGGAAGGCACTACAGAACCAACCGCGGTTCCGTCTGTCACGCCAGTAAATGCACCCGCGATTACGCCGGAAGAGGCAGATGCTGCGATGCTGGTGAAGGCGATCGAAGCGCAAGGCAGTGCGAAGTCGTCGGAACCACTCTGGGTCGTCTATCTGGGGCACGGAACTTTCGATGGCCGAACAGCCAGTTGGAATCTGCATGGCCCGGATATCACTGCGGAACAGTTAGCCACTGCGGGACAAAAGCTGCAGCGTCCGCTAGCGATGGTGGTGTGTTCGTCCTGTGCCGCGCCGTTTATCAATGCTTTGTCGGCACCCGATCGGATCGTTGTCACTGCGACGAAGGACGGAAATCAGATTCAGTACAGTCGATTTGGTGATGCCATGTCAACGGCCATCAGTACGCTGGAAGCAGATATCAATCGAGACGGACAAACGTCTCTGCTGGAAGCGTGGCTGTTTGCATCGCGACGCACGGCCGAGTTCTACAAGACCGAAGGACGGCTCGCGACAGAACATTCGCTGCTGGACGACAACGGCGATGGCAAAGGCGTGCGATCAGAACTTTATGTCGGTGATCGCATCGTCGATAACGCAGAGAATCCTGACGTTATTGATGGCCGTAATGCCGCCCGCTGGCACTTTATCCGCAGCGACGAAGAACGCCGACTCAGTCCTGAACAGCGTGAGAAACGAGATGCATTGGAAGGCCAGCTTGAGGATCTGCGAAAACTGAAAAGCAGCCTGCCGGAAGATGAGTATCTGACGCTACTGGAAAACATTGCCGTCAAGTTGTCCGAGATCTACGAAGCCGCGGGCAAATAATGGCGTCATAACTTGTCGCCTCGTAATGCACGATTGAACCATGGTCAATGTGCAGGGCGTGTGACCAGGAAAACGCAAGAACACCCCGTCGCCCGGGCGCGAGTCAATCGATCTGACCGGTCAGCACTCGATCAGCAGCCGCCTGGCCGCTGGCAATACTGTCCGGAATGCCGACCCCATGATACGCGCTGCCAGCCAGTTGCAGGCCGGGGATCCTGGCCTGAGCAGACTCGATCTCCGCGACCAGCTCCAGATGTCCGACATGATACTGTGGCATCGCGTTGTTATACCGGACAACTTCGCTGAACATCGGATCGGTCGACATTCCAAAGATGTCTTTGAGTTCCGAGTTCACAGTAGCAACCATCGCGTCATCATCCATCTGCAGCAGCTCCGGCTGCATCGCTCCGCCCACAAACGTGCGAAGCAGAATATGTCCTTCCGGCGCGCGATTCAGAAACTTGCGACTGGAGAAACTGACGGCCAGAATCTTACGATTTTCGATCGCTGGAATGACAAGCCCAAACGCATCCATCGGATTTCGAAAATCAGACAGTTTGTGTCCGCTGACGACAATCGCACTGCTGGCGTATTCAATTCTCTTCAGCAGTGTCACTAAATCCTGAAAGCTTTGGTCAGGCAGCAACCGAGCTGCGGCATGAGTTGGCAACGTCATAATGACCGCGTCGAATTCTTCCGAGACGGTGCTTCCTGCTGTCGCCACATTCCATTTCGCGCGTTGCTGATTGGGAGGAGCGATTTCCGTAATGGTGCAGCCTGTTCGGAATTTCACTCGACCTGTTTTTTGCAGCCACGCTTCCAGGCTTCCAATGAGACTGCTGAGCCCATTGTCGGCCGAGACGAACAGACCGTACCTGGCTCCACTCCCTGGACTTCCTTCACCAGGACCGGCCGATTTCTGCTGAGCCAATGTCGCGCGAATCACGCTGCCATGGCTTTGCTCCATATCAAGAAAGCGGGGCATCGTAGCCTTCAGGCTAAGCTTCTCCGGATCGGAGGTATAGATACCGCCGACAAGCGGCTGAACCAATCGATCCAGGGCCTGGCGACCAAAGCGACGTCGTACAAAACTGGCCAGACTCTCATCGTCAGCATCAGCTTTGCGGCCCAAGAATGCCTCGGCCAGCAGTCGCAGCTTTCCCCCCAAGGACAAAACAGGTGTTGTCATAATGGCCCACGGCTTGGCAGGCGCCATCAGCATGAAGCCGTCAGGCACGGCCATCGGCTGACCATTTCGCAAAACCAGTGATCGCCGATAGCCAGCATCAGTTGGAATCAAGTGCTCGGTGAAACCAATCTCCTGACATAACCGCAGACCGGCCGGTTTATTCGTGATGAATGAGTCCGGGCCGAGTTCAATCAAGAACCCATCAGCTTCTTCCGTGCGAATGATTCCGCCCAGCCGACGCGAAGATTCAAATAGCGTCACCTGCATAGTATCGGATTTTGAAACGAGTCGCTGAGCGGCTGCCAGTCCGGTGATCCCGCCACCAATAACTGCCACTCGCATGGGTCGACTCGCATCAGAATCAGACACTGTCGCGGTCACTGCTTCGCTCCCAGCTCATGCACGTATTCCACGACCGCCTTGACGTGATCCGGATTCATATCCGGCATCACACCATGTCCGAGGTTGAAGATGTGCCCAGGACGACCACCCGCCGATTTCAGCACATCGGCGACACGCTGCTTCAGGACTGGCAGATCGGCGTAAATTGAGACAGGGTCCATGTTCCCCTGAATGGCGACGTCGTAGCCGAATGTCTTCCATGCATCTTCCAGCTGACAACGCCAGTCAAGCCCCATGACCTGGCCACCAGCTTCACGCTGTAATGGATGCAGTGAAGGATTGCCGTTCAGAAAGTTAATCACCGGAGCGAACGGTTCAACCTGTTGAATTAGACGCTTCGTATGAGGCAGCACATAGCGCCGATAATCGGACGGCGACAAACAACCGGCCCAACTATCGAAGACCTGCACGCACTGACAACCGGACGCAATCTGCTGCTGCAGATAAAGGCTGACCGTGTCAACAAGGCGACTCATCAGCACGTTCCACGCGCTTTCGTCGTTGTACATCAAAGACTTGGTACGCACGTAGTTTTTGGAGCCACCGCCTTCGATACAATACGAAGCCAGAGTAAACGGCGCGCCGGCGAATCCCAGCAAAGGAATGTCATTCGGGAGCGCTCGCCGAATCATGCGAATCGCCTGAAAGACATAGTCCACGCTGTCCATTGCATCCAGTGCGCGAACACGATCCACATCTCGCCCGGTATGAATCGGATTGTGAATGACCGGACCTTCGCCCTTCTGGTATTCCAGATTCAGGCCCATCGGTTCCAGAATCGGCAGCAGATCGGCAAACAGAATCGCCGCGTCAACTCCCAGAACCTGCCGCGCGGAGATGGTGACTTCACAGGCCAGTTCCGGAGTCTTGCATAACTCCATGAACGTGACTTTGCTGCGAACGGCCATGTATTCCGGCAGGTAGCGTCCCGCCTGACGCATGATCCACACAGGAGTCGTGTCGGTCACTTCGCGCCGCACGGCTTTCATGAAGCGACTGTTATAAAGAGCGTCAGACATCGAAGATTATTGCATCAAGAGGAAGGAAGTGGTTCTGGATTCACGAAGCTTTGCCGAGATCCAGATCCACAAAGAAATCCGCCACTGGGCTCGAAAAGCCCGGCAGCACACCGCCGCCGTCAATCGTATCTTTTTCGTGATACACAACCGCCGCGGCGGGCGAGGTATACACAGTCACGGAACGATTGTCACAGTCCACTATCCAAATCAATTGTGTTCCCGAATGAAAGTATTCTATACGCTTGCGGGACATTTCCGCTTTCGTATTGCCGGGGCTTAGCACTTCGACGACCAATTCCGGGGCGAGCGGCGGAAATGCGTCTGTCGGAAATCGTCCCTGGGGTAACTGTTTGAGAGAGACAAAGGCCACGTCTGGAGCACGAACCACATTGGCCAGAAGCTGAAACATTCCATCAGCTCCGGAAATAAGGCCCAATCGCCGTGTCGATACAAACTGACGAAGAATCGAGAGAATTGCCGCCGCCACAACAGAAGATCCGAATCCCACGGCTTTCTCCACCAACGTCTGATCAATCAGCTCACACAACGTCGTTCCCTCAGCATTTGCGACTTCCAGATCATCGATCGAAGCCGTGCCGGGGGCCGGAGAAAGTCGCAGCCGTTGCGCGGAAATGTTCCCCAGATCTTCAAGACGTTCAGCCAGTGACGGACTGAGCACTGTGGGACCGAGCAGAATGGGACTGAGAATTGTGTTGACCATGTTGCAACTCCTGAATCAGCAGCGTCGATGCACTCTTCAGGATTCTATCTGCGATTGTGCCCCGAGGGAATGTTCCTTCATTCGGCAAACGCATTTTCGACGCGTTGGCGGAATCTTAACGTCTGCAGAGAATCGGGCTCGTACATGGCTTCCACGCTCAATCCCATCTGAAACCAGCCCCCCGGCCGATCGGTCACATGGCGTGCCGTCACGACAAAGAATCGCCAGACATTCTCCGGATCGGCGACTGCCGCCAGAAACTTGCTGGCTGCCAGTTTCACAGGCATCAGGACGCCAATACCCTGCCGACGCATATCACACGTGGCGGCCGGTATCGCCTTCTGCAGGTCCGCATTCTCAGGACCTCGATTTTCCTCGAACGGTATCAGCCAAATTCCTATCGCCACATTCCGAGTGCAATCAGTTCGCCGACTGGGTCGCGATCCTGACTCGAATGGCATCTGGCCCAAATCAAACTGGGTCAGCAAACGCGACAGTGCCAGTCCGGCTTGCTGTCGTGGGTTCCTCTTCTGGAAGACTCCGCCAAGATTGCTGAGGACCGGAATGCGCTGGAACATGAGTTCGGCCTGAAAATGAAGATTGTGCCTTTCTGAAACTATTGGTTGCATCCAACAATGCCGGGCCAACGCTTCAACAAAATCCTGATTCCAGGCATTACGGTTGTATCAGCTTTTACGTTTATTCTTTATGCAGCCACGATCGAGGTCATGATCTGCATAATGTATCCCTCGAACCCCGGGCTACGGGTTAAACGAAGGAACTTGCGAGACACGACACTAATGTGAGCAACCGCCGCCGACGGATTCGAAGAAGTCGTTGCCCTTGTTGTCGACCAGAATAAAGGCCGGGAAGTCGACGACGTCGATTTTCCAGATGGCTTCCATCCCCAGTTCAGCGAACTCAACGACTTCCACGTTGCGAATATTTTCCTTCGCGAGGATCGCCGCTGGTCCACCAATACTGCCCAGATAGAAGCCGCCGTGCTTATGACAGGCGTCGGTCACCTGCTTGCCACGATTGCCCTTGGCAATCATGACCATGCTGCCGCCGTGAGACTGAAACAGATCGACATACGAATCCATGCGACCAGCCGTTGTCGGGCCGAACGATCCGCTGGCATAACCTTCAGGCTTCTTGGCAGGGCCGGCGTAGTAAACAGGATGGTTACGGAAATATTCCGGCAGCGGCTGTCCGGCATCGAGACGCTCTTTTAGCTTGGCATGGGCGATATCCCGAGCCACCACAATTGGACCGGACAACAGCAATCGGGTCGTTACGGGATACTGGTTCAGGTCGGCAAGAATATCTTTCATCGGGCGATTCAAATCGACTCGCACGGCGCTGTCGTCTTTGCGATGCCGCAGATGTTCCGGAATATACTTGAGCGGTTCAAACTCCAGTTGTTCCAGGTAAACTCCGTCCTTCGTAATTTTGCCCTTCGCCTGTCGATCCGCGCTGCAGGATACGCCCATGCCGATCGGCAATGAAGCACCATGTCGCGGCAACCGGATGATTCGTACGTCCAATGCAAAGTACTTCCCGCCGAACTGAGCACCGATGCCGCACTTGCGAGCCGACTCCAGCATCTGGGCTTCGAGCTCAACGTCTCGGAACGCTCGACCGGAAGCGTTGCCGGTCGTTGGCAGATGATCGAGATACTTTGTGGACGCCAGCTTCACGGTCTTCATCGTGGCTTCGGCTGATGTTCCTCCGATGACGAACACGAGGTGATAAGGCGGGCACGCAGCGGTGCCGAGCGTCACCATTTTCGCGGTCAGATATTCCACCAGTGATTTCGGATTCAGGACGGCTCGCGTTTCCTGAAACAGAAACGACTTGTTCGCCGATCCGCCGCCTTTGGCAACGAACAGAAACTTGTAGTCGTTGCCGTCAACGGTCATCAAATCCATCTGCGCCGGCAGATTGGTGTTGGTGTTCTTTTCGTCCCACATATTCAACGCGGCATTCTGCGAATAACGCAGATTGTTCTCCGTGTAGGCATCGTAGACGCCTCGGGACAATGCGGCTTCGTCGCCGATGGACCAGACGGCATGGCCCTTCTTGCCCAGAATCGTGGCGGTCCCGGTGTCCTGGCAGAACGGAAGAACTCCGGCACTGGAGACATCCGCATTCTTCAGCATCGTCAATGCGACCATTCGGTCATTTTCGGAGGCTTCCGGGTCGTCCAGAATCGCGGCCACCTGCTTCAAATGAGCAGGCCGCAGAAAGAAGTTGATATCGTGAAAGGCCTGAGAACTCAGCAGAGTCAAAGCCTGAGGATCGACGCAGAGCACTTCCTGCCCTTCGAACGAGCGAACTTTGACATGCTCGGAAGTCAGCAGGCGGTAATGAGTTTCATCCCTGCCCAGATCAAACAGGGGCTCAAAATGAAAAGGCGCGGTGGGCACGGTTGGAAACTCCCGCTGGAGGTGCTTTTGGTCCGTAAAAAAAGCCTGAGGTCTCTTTCGAGAACACAGGCTTTTGAAAGCGAGGTCGACGGGACTTGAACCCGCGGCCTCCAACGTGACAGGCTGGCGCTCTAACCAACTGAGCTACGACCCCTCGCTTGCCTTGCGGCTGAACAGGCGGAAGACTACAGCCTTCGACCCATCTTTTCAAGAACTCCACGCGACAATTTCGGCAGACTGTTGTGCTTCGCTTCAACCGAAGACAAAGAATTCTGCCTTCCGGTTCACTCAAACACGGCAAAGTCCGCGATCCACGATAGTTTAGAGCCCCTAAGTCGGCTTCTCACGAAAGAGACGCCCGGCAAAAACTTTGGATGAGATAATTCCTGTGAAACGATTTGACCGCGTCCAGATTCTGATTCTGTCAGTTCTGCTGCTCCCCATTGATGCATCCGCTGGCCAACCCATGGCTGACGGCCTGACGCAACTGCCTTACAACAATCCCGGACTGGCCGTCGATCTGGGTGTCGGCTTGTGGGCCTGGCCGGTTCCCTGCGATGCCGATGGAGACGGCGATTTTGATCTGATCGTTTCCTGCCCTGATAAACCGTCGAACGGAATCTGGCTGTTCGAGAATTCTCAGGGCGACACAGCTGCTCACAAAATGCCGGTTTTCGAACCCGCCAGATTCCTTAGCCGCACCGTCCACTATGTCATGCCCAGCTATGTTGACGGTGGCATGCGAGTTCTCTCGCCGGGTGCTGAATATTCTGACTTCACCAAGGTTGGTTTGGCTCAAAAAACAAAGCTTCCGATTGAGTCAAACTTTCACAAGCCTCTGGGAACGCAACCCAAAGGCCCCAAAGTTCGCCACAA
>CAIXQV010000666.1 GCA_903921605.1 uncultured Planctomycetaceae bacterium
GTTGCGCCCGGACAATCTCGTCTTCATCGGCATCAGGGTCTGGGCATTCGGGTGTGCGTACTCCGCGCGCGGCATCAATGCAACGTATAGCCGGAGCTGATCGGCGAATGCTCCTGCCCAGTCTGGCCAGTGGATTGAAATGAGGCCCTAACACCAGCACGCGAGCATGCGGGAATCCATGGCAGACGTCGACAATCACCTCGGCCTGGCTTACGCCTGGCCCCAATTCAACGATGCCCCATGGATAATTGTGCATCATTCCGGTGACAGAGCGATTAATGACATTCGCCGCATTTGGAGGCTCCAGCATCGCCCGCTGAAACTGGGGCAGGACAAGTTGTACGCCAGCCCGCTCCGCAAGGTAATACAGTGGTTCGAGCAGTCCGCAAAACGGAGTGTAGACGTCAGCAACGGGCACCTTCCGCCAATGACGATCGCTTTCGCTGGGGTACATGTGCAGCATTGATCGAGGCGACATCTCCAATCGTCCACCCACCGATTCTAGTGAAGGCGTCACCAAATCACCGACGCGTGCTACAAATTCCGGTGGCGACGAGATCGTGCGGTCATACCACATGCTGATAGTTAGCTGCCCATCATCTCGCAAACCTGTCATTGGAACTGCTCTCTGCCAACTTCGCACATCGCGATTCTGCGAATCATCGGTCAAAATCTAAACCGACGCATTCTATCATTTCTGGCACCCGTAGCAATCATTTGATCCGTGCATTACGGTTACATGTAACCGTAGTAGTCGGACCGTGTGTCTGGGTGTAGACGATACTCTGTGCGATCTGGAATATTTTGCTGATGTTTGGAACGCAGGGATCATTAGACACTCATTCACTTGTGAATAGGTCGCTGAATTCAGGCTGTGTGAAGCAATCGATGTTGATTCGTGCATTCAATATCGCTGATACAAGGTCTGTGTTGCCGGAAGTGTTTGTGCCCTACTGAATCGCAATCCGCGATACTGAACTCCCCCTGTCCCTGGATCATCGAACTTGGGTGGGCTAGATTTTGACCCACCGATGGTTGATATATCCCATGATCAGGATGCCACAGCAGATTCGAGTGCAGGAGTAGTTCGTCACGCTCGCGTCGAGAGCATCGCGTGTGTTCTCTTTGTGAAACGTCTTGCGAAATGAGTAATCAAGCGATCGGAATTGTCGCAGTTGTGGCTTAAATATTGCCCCATCCTTCGAATTGAAGAATTCACACCGTCATGTTGGTAAGACAGACCTCAAAACGTGTTCGCCTTTTGAAAAAACGACCAAAACAGGCCGACGTGCAAAATCAATCGCTGCTGACAAATGAACAAAATCAAGCGAAGCTCAAGTGGGTGAGCGAGCGTATCGAGAGAATCAAGAAGTCCCACAGTATCGGTGCAGAGCTTCTCCAGACATATTCCGACCATTCTCCCCCAGGCATGATGCGAGCACTGGCAGCGAAATACGGCATTCCCGAAGGCGCTGCACGACGATATCGCCAGATTGCCAAAATGTTCTCTCAGTCGGAACTTGATGCCTTGTACGATCAGTTTCGTGCGGAGAACTTCGCGTTTACGGTCACGCACTTTTTTGTCCTGATCGGGGTGAACGACCGAAAAGCCAGAAAAAAGCTGGCTCAGGCTGCAATGCAAAAGAAACTCAACATCACCCAGCTGCGAAAGTTGAAGTTGCGGATCGAGCACTCGACAGGCCCCGGTGGCCGCAGACCGGATGTTGTCAATCTGCAGACCCAGGAGGATCTGCATGCGGCCGTCCATTTTGAAGCCGGGAAATGGCGTCGCTGGCTGGACCATCTTCTGGAAGAACCACGGCCGATTAAGCCGTCCCTCAGGAAACGACTCACTGAACTTCACGGTCTGGTGAAAAAGGTGCAATCGCTCAGCAGTCAAAAAATGCCCTAAAGAAGCGACGCGATCAACATGGCAGTCTTTTGGCGACATGAGTCTTCATGGCTTTCACAGGTTGTCTGAGGAAAGTAATGACAATCCATGTCCGCGGTTAGCTTCATTGTGTCTTTGACGATACCCCTGAATATCGCCGTCTTATCTTTAATTTTTTTTGGTTACGTATAACCGATTGTGAAATGTAGGCCGGTCATCAGGCAAAAAAAGAGAAAACAACAACGCCAGCTTTGAAATCGCTCTGAAGAAACAAAAAACGTTATGGCAACATCGGAAAGGTAGTGATACATTCGGAACGATCGTCGGCTGCGAATTGTCGAGTTTCTGGGTTCTGTGTGATTCACAATCGCACTGACACATAATGGAACGGATGGGGTATGGAGGCCTGCCATGGACGAATTTTCCTACACAGCATCAATGGACGACCCTTGCGATTGGTGGCGGCTGGGTAATGACTATTCTGCGATTCCTATTCGGCACGACGGCCGCAAGGTGAAGGGCGTACCTGTCGGTAACCGGTGGTTCATGAAATTGCACCACATGGCCGACGATAAGATCCAAGGTCGCGGGTTGGGAAGCTACGACGCGGAAGGTGCCCCAGCGAAAGGCGGCCAGGACGGCGGCAAGGCCAAGCGAGTGGGCATGCTCGAGCAGAATGCCCTGCTCTCCCACGGTGCCCTCGCAGTCATGGACGAAGACATGCGTGTGAAAGGTCAGTCGTCTCCAGAATACTGGGCACGCTACATGTCCGGCTACAAGCCCGAGACACCGAAGGTTCCGTTCGTTTACAACAAGTTCGTCAATCAGCTCCGCGCGTCCGGTATCAACGTGGTACGTCAGGGCGAACGCTCGCACATTATGGCCATGACAAACAAGAGCGTAGACGAGCTTGTTGGCGACAGGGAGCTGAAGAACGCCGAGACTGTCAACTGGAAGGACATGTCTCCAGTAAAAGGCGGATTATTCGATCAGACGTTAACGGGCGGACACGGCGGTACATCTGGTGGCGGCAACATGTGGTCGTTCATCAGACTCCACCAGCCACTGCCAAATCCCGTCATGGAAGAACCAATCCGGCACATTCTTGGCCTGACCCAGAAGAAGCTGCAGGATGTCATTGGCGGCAAAGAGACGCTTAACGGCAAGACAGGTGCTGCTGCTATCGGTGCAGCTCTCACTAACATCAATCTCCCCAGAGCCCTCGAGAACGCCAGAGCAGACATCAAGTCCGGCAAGAAGACCCTCAGAGACAAAGCTGTTCGCAGCCTGGGTTACCTCAAAACCTGTGAACGTCTTGGTAGCCATCCCAAAGACTGGATGATGGACAAAGTCCCTGTACTTCCACCAGCATTCAGACCGGTTAGTGTCATGGGCGCCAAGAAGCTCCCACTGGTCGCTGATCCCAACTATCTCTACAAGGATCTGTTCCAGCTCAACCAAATGCACAAAGAGCTGGCGGATCAGTTAGACCCTGACGCACTCGGCGACGAGCAGGCTGCTGTCTACAACGCATTCAAAGCCGTAACAGGTCTGGGCGATCCTGTCGGTATCAAGAACCAGGAGCGTGGCGTCAAAGGTATCTTGAAGTCAGTCTTTGGTAGCAGCCCCAAATACGGCGTCATGAACCGCAAGCTGCTCAGCTCGACAGTTGACATGGTCGGCCGCGGAGTCATCGCACCAGACCCGAACCTGACACTCGACGAAACCGGCATTCCCGAAACTGCTGCCTGGGATGTCTTCGGTCCGTCTGTTGTACGCCGTATGGTACGGGCCGGTGTCAGCCGCCAGAAAGCCGTGCAGTCTGTAAAAGATCATCTTCCTGCCGCCAGACAGTACCTTCAGAAAGAGATGGACGAAGGCGTTGTGATCCTGAGTCGAGCCCCAACCCTGCACCGATACGGGACCATGGCATTCAGGCCAAAGTTAATTCAGGGGTCTGCGATAAAGATGAACCCTTTGGTAAACAAGGGGTTTGGCGCTGACTACGACGGAAAATCTACGCAGTGAGCAGTAGTGTCTTTTGAATGCGTTTCGGTGGACGTCGAGCAAATGGAGTTGCCATCATGATTATGCGGATTGATCCGTCGTCAGATGATGCAGAAGATGAATATTTTCGCAGCATCTCTGACTACATACCGTCGATGAACTCGAACGGGTTTTCATTCTTACAATCGGCCGAAACAGAGTCCCTGCCACCGGACTCAAAACTGATGACTATCAGTCCAACGTTGGAGCTGCAATGGTCACATCCGGTGCATATAGAGCGACGCAGCACTGCCAGTTCGGCAATGGTGAAATTTGGACGCTCGCGTCAAATGCTCCAGCCCAACGACCATTGCTTAATGTGTTTTAATCCGGATACAGGATCTTGTGATCCCACGCCAATCACACATGCAAGGGGAAAATTGGTGCCACGTGTAGCTAGAATCCCCGACTTTGGGTCCAGCGAAGCGACATCCATCGTTGGGTTCGATGGCCAACCATGCCTGCTGACTCGCGAGTTGGGCTGGTGGATCGGCTGCGTGATCGGGAACGGCTGGGTCTGTTCTGGAGCGAAGGTTTATCTGAGCGGAGCGATCGGATCGTCAGTTCTAAACCATTGGCATGATGTGACGGAAAGATTATTTTCGTTGACACCGAGTGCTCCCCAGGACCGAACAAGCGCCGACGGCGCTTGGGGAACATGCCGTAAGATCTACGTCTGTAACAGCCAACTTGCCAGATGGCTAGAGCCAATGGTGGGACATCTCGCGGAAGGCAAACATGTGCCAGAGATAACATTCTCAGCGAACCGAGATTTTCAGCTCGGAGTTATCGAGGGGCTTTTCGATACCGACGGCACATTGCGTGCTGCAAGTTCGGGGCGTTTTAACATCGCCTATACCACGAAAAGCCCGATTCTGGGTCGCCAAGTCGCATGGCTCTTGATGCATCACAGAGTCGAGTCAAATTTTCAGTTGGAAACCAACAATTTTGGGCGAAAGGCTTGGGTCGTGTATCCGTCCGTCGTTGATTTTCATCGCTTGCCGTTGTCGTTTGCTGACCCCGCCAGGAATAATGTTTTGACTTCAATGCATCAGAATCCGCCGTCAACTACGCATAGAAACAACGACATTGTTCCGCTGACGAAATCGGAGTGCAAGATTGTCACTGAAAGATTCTGCGGAACCTCCGCAACGCGAAAAAAAGACCGAGACAATCAATTGTTTACACTTTACACAGCAATTCGAAGTGCTGCAAAGTCGGGCCATATTGGACGATATTCGCTTGATCAGATTGTTGCATGGCTCGGAAATCGATGCCCCGAAAGTGTTTTGCAGCGACTCGCATTGAACTTCCATTGGGACCGCGTGACAGCGATCGAACCGTCCGGTCGCATGAATGTGCTCGATATTCACTTCGACGATAACGTCGCGGTTGTCGGAGATTACGGCATCCCCGCATTCAGCCAGCCAGCTGCATCTTGCAGTCGGTTTTGAAGTGGCATCCGGTCACCTGAGCTCAGACATTGAGCTAACGAAGTATAAAACCATGATGAGCATTACAGGTCTCCAACGCCAAATAGAGTCGTACCCTACAGCAGAGAGAAATAAGTGCATTGAAATTCCGCAGTTCGAAGTTCGCGTCGTCTGAGTTCGCAACTCCACCATTCTGCGAGTTGCAGGGATTTTCACAGAAGCCGTGTTGATGTCCAATTACCAATCAGGAGATAAAATGATGTTTGGAATACACCGCATTTGTTCGACTATCTGGAACGATATGGACGTCACCTGCTTTGCCCGCATACGGATTGCACTGTTGTTCATCGTCTGTAGGGTTTTCGATGCCAGGGTCGCCAACTGAATTCTGGACAAATGGATTTTCTGAAAACAGGGACGTTACAATCGTCTGCATATTGCCGTGTAGCCGCCTACCGACCAATGACATGAACTGCACCGATCGGGAACCGGATGATTCTCCATGTGGACATGGATGCGTTCTATGCGTCCGTCGAAGAACGGGATGACCCGAGTCTGCGCGGAAAGCCCGTCATTGTAGGAGGGACTCCGGAAGGTCGAGGCGTGGTTGCCGCGGCGAACTACGTGGTCAGGAAGTTTGGTGTCCAAAGTGCCATGGCCACGGGCAAGGCATTGCAGATGTGTCCGGACGCCATCGTGATTCGCCCGCGGATGGATCACTACGCAAAGATCTCGCAGCAGATACGCGAGATCTTTCATCGCTATACCCCAGTGGTAGAACCGCTCTCATTGGATGAAGCCTTTCTGGATGCCACTGATAGTGTCCCGCTATTCGAATCTGTCGAATCCATCGGCCGAGCTATCAAGCAGGATATTCGTAATGAGCTGAATCTGGTGGCATCGGTTGGCGTCGCCCCCAATAAGTTTCTGGCAAAGTTGGCCAGCGACATGGACAAACCAGATGGCTTCACTGTAATTGAAACCCAGGCGGTCCAAGACGTGCTTGCTCCATTGTCCGTCGCCAGAATTTGGGGCGTTGGTAAGGTCACCAAACAGAGATTCGATCGCCTGGGCATCCAGACAATTGGCCAGCTCAGAACACTCAGTCTGCAACAGTTGCAGGCTGAGTTTGGCCAAAGCGGAGAGCACTTTTGGCAACTCGCTCGTGGCATCGACAACCGGGCTGTCGTTGCGGATCGAGAAGCAAAATCGATTTCACATGAAACGACCTTCGCAGACGATGTCAGTGATATGGATGTCCTGCGGGCTTGGTTGATGGAACTGACCGAACAGGTCGCACGGCGGTTGCGGAGCCAGGAGACTCAGGGCCGCACGGTGCATCTGAAGATTCGTTACAGCAACTTCGACACGTACACACGCTCAAAAAGTGTGTCACCAGCAACAAATGCGACGAATCAACTGTGGGCAGTCGTTTCTCAGTTGCTGGCATCTGACTTGCCAGATCGTCCGCTGTGTATCCGCCTGCTTGGTATGGGCGTCTCCAATCTGCAAAAGCAACAGCCCGTTCAACAGAGTCTGTTTGCCGAAGATCACGATGAGAGAGATTCAAAACTGGATCAGGTGGCCGATCAGATCCGCAATCGTTTTGGCGCAACCTCACTACGCCGCGCCAGTACGGTTCAGCATAAAGCTGAGCACAAGCCCCATCCGAGGCCCGAATAACTGCGTGGAACTGTGATGAAAACCAGGCGAGTTTCGATCCTGGTTCAGCAATGCCGACACTGCGGTCCGCCAGGAACGTGTATCCGGCGGCCTGGCTCTGAGCGTCTGCAGTCAGTCAACAGGGGCTGTGTTTGCACTCGTCCTGAGGCAGCACAGATTTCGAACAGTTCGAATCAATAACCGGTCACCGGAAATGGCGGGCGTCGCCATGACCACGTCCTCCATGTCGTTGCTGGCGATGTGCCTGAACGTACTGCCGGCTTCAATCACCGTCACATCACCTTTTTCACTGACGAAGTAAATGTGTCGCCCGGCTGCCACGGCGGAGGCGGAATACGTCTGACTGCCCGTACCAATTCGCTGGCGATAGATCAGGTCTCCGGTCAATGAGTCACGCACGGACAGGCGACCGTTGTCGTTGCAGGTGTAGAGCAGTTCGTCTTTAACCAGTGGCGTCGGCATGTACGAACCGTCGCTTGATTGCCACCATGCGAGGCCGATGTTTTCGGATTCGTCATTGGTCGGTGTCAGGTCACCGGTCGCCGTTGGTTTGATGGCATACGTGGGGCTGCGACCGTGGCCGTTCGTCAGGAAAATCAGGCCGTTGGCAAACAACGGCGTCGGCACCGGGACATCCCCGCCATTGTTCAGATGCCAGAGCCGTGCGCCGGTCTTCAGGTCGTATCCAGCCATCTGGCGGTAACCATTGCAAACCACCTGCTCTTGATCATTCGTTGTCACGACCAGCGGTGTCGACCATGTGGCGACTTCGCCGTCGCGATCAATGCGCAGAATCTCTTTGCCAGTCCTGATCTCCAGGATTGCCACAAAGTTGGCATTCAGGCAGTCACACTGAACTATGACGTGACCGTTGCTGATGATCGGGGAACTGGCAAAGCCCCATTCCAGTTCCGGAGCATCGTAGGGTCCGGACTGCAGTTTTCCGAAATCGTGTTTCCAGATCAAACGCCCTTCGAAGTCGAAACAGTACAGACCTTCCGATCCAAAAAAAGCGACGACAAATTCACCATCCGTTGCCGGAGTGCAGTTCGCATGCGATGCTTTCAGATGCCGCTTGATTGTAGGCTCGCCGATACAGGCATCCCTGGACCACTGAATCTTCCCGGTTTCGAGCTGCAGACAGACGACCTGCCATGTCCATTCGCCAGAGTCCATCGCGGACTCGCCTGCTCCACCGGACCATCCCGTCTCGATTGAAGGATGAACCATCTCTGAGTTGATCGCGGTTGTGAGGAAAACGCGATCACCCCACACGATGGGAGCAGAATGTCCCAGACCCGGTATCGGAGTCTTCCACGCAACGTTCTGTCCTGTCTGAATGTTCCATTCTGTTGGCGGATTGCCGCTGCCGGTTCCTGATCCTCCATGTCCTCGAAACTGAGGCCAGTTGTCATCCCCCCAAACCGTCACTGACATCACGATGACGATCAGTATGGTAAACGTGGATCGTGTCTGCATCGAAGGTTTGATCCTTAGTAATGTGGAGTCATCGTCCAAACAGTCTATCAGACATGCCGATTCGTGTACTCCGTTTGAGGCACCGATCTGGATCATAACCGTTTGGGTGACACCGCCGCAGCGATCGTCTAAGGTACGACTGGCCATGTTCGCTCAGTGCTCACTGGAGGGAGATTCCATTGCTTCGCATATTCACGGTCATAATGCTGATGGCCGGCGGGTTCTTGGCAGCCGATGAGCCGAGCCCGCCCAAGCTTGCCGCGCCGACCGGGTGGGGTGGCGAAACGATTGCGCTTCCGCCGGGATTTGCTCCAGAGATGAAGCTGAAAGGTTCTGAGCATATTCGGTTTGCGCCCGGGATGATGAACCCGGAGTCGGATACTTTCTTCAGCTATGCGTTTGTGTTTGAACTCGAACCGACGCCAGAGCTGACTGAAGCCGTTGTCAAAGAGGAATCCCTGAAGTACTACCGTGGTCTGTGCAAGGCTGTTCTCAATGGAAAGCTCCCGCAGGTCGATCCCTCGAAATTCACGCTTGAATTGCAGCGAGCGAAATCGGATGCCACGATTGCTCCGGATGACAAGAATCCGGACATGCCAGTGGTCTATACAGGCAATCTGGAGTGGGTCGAACCATTCGCCACGAAGAAGCCACAAACTCTGAACCTCGACATTCAGACTTGGACCAGGAACGACCGAAGTTTCATCTTTGCCTGCGTCTCACCTCAGGCCAGGGATGCAGTGATCTGGAAACAATTGCACGAGATTCGTGACGGCTATTTGAAGAAGTAATGGATTGTTAAAGCGAAAGGATGATTCGATCATGAACACCAACCGACGAAGTTTCCTCCAAACGGCCGCCGCGGCCGCTGCGGCGACGTCACTGCCGACCTGGTACCTGAACGAATTGGCTCAATCAGCCGCTGCTGCAACGGTATGGGACGAAAAACCAGCGATCGCGTTGATCGGTTGTGGCGGCATGGGAAAGGGTGACGCAAGAAACGCTTCACGGTTTGGCCGCATTGTCGCCTTGTGTGATGTTGATGATAGCCAGCTGGCCGAAGCGAAAAAGCTCTGGCCGGACGCAGAGACCTACAAAGACTTTCGCAAGGTGATGGATCGAAGCGACATTCAGGTTGTCATTTGTGGCACCGTGGATCACTGGCACACGCTGGTCTCGCTGGCCGCCTTGCGGTCGAAGAAAGACGTCTACTGCGAGAAACCACTGACGCTCACGATTGAAGAGGGGCAGCACCTCGTGTCCGCCGTTCGCGACACCGGTGGTATCCTGCAAACAGGCAGTCAGCAACGAAGTGATAAAAACTTCCGGCTGGCCTGTGAACTTGTGCGCAACGGACGCATTGGAAAACTGCAGCACATTTCTGTCTGGCTGCCACGTGGGCGACGAGAAGGCCCGTTCGCGAAGTCGTCCGCTCCCTCTGGTTTCGACTGGAATATGTGGCAGGGACCAACCCCGGAGGTTGAATATGTTCGAGAGCGAACGCATGTCACGTTCAGATACTGGTGGGACTACTCCGGCGGCACGATGACCGACTGGGGTGCACACCACAACGATATTGCGCTGTGGGGTCTCGGACTTGAACGCAGCGGACCAGTGTCAATCGAAGCGAAACCGCTTGTCGAAATGATTCCCGATGGGTTCAGTGCGTTCAGTGAATACACTGTCAATTATGCCTATGCCAACGGCGTAACGCATTCATGCCACAGCACAGCGGCCAACGAATGGAATGGCGCAGTCGCAGATCCAAAAGGGCAACAACATGGCGTGAAATTTGAAGGAACCGACGGCTGGATCTGGGTCACACGTGGCTCGATTGAAGCCAGCAATCCGGAATTCCTTACGACGCCATTGGCGGCCGATGCCATACGACTCTACGAGAGCAACGATCATATGGGGAATTTCTTCGACTGTATTCGCACACGGAAGGCACCCATTTGTGAAGCAGAGATCGGCCACCGTTCTGCATCGCTTTGCCATCTCGGCGTTCTATCGCTCCGCCTTGGTCGCAAGCTGCAATGGAATCCTGAGACCGAGCAATTTGTCGGTGACGAGGATGCCAATCACTGGCTTCGTCGTGAGCTGCGGAAGCCGTGGAGTTACGACGCCGTGTGAGCGTCCAATCAGACAATCCTCTGACTGACGTGGCTTCTTGCGCCACTTCAGGTGTGCTTCGTAACCGTGAAACTTTGCCGCCGGCGTTCATGTCCAACGTGCCTCTTCGCCATCGATACCGTGCCGCAGAATTGCTGGCGAATTCTGTTTGTGACTTAAGCAATGTCGCTACCTGAAGCCTGTTGGCCATCATTCTCACCGCTTCCTCAACGGGAATGTGCTGTCATTTCGACTGTGCAGATTGGCCGTACTTCGAGCGTCCACAAGTCAAATCGTTAGGCACTCCGGTGTGTCGGACCGATTCCACACAATTGATTCTACCAATTAAAACAAAGGAAATGTATACTGTTCTGTGTCGGTCAAAGGCGTAA
>CAIXQV010000667.1 GCA_903921605.1 uncultured Planctomycetaceae bacterium
CGGCCCGCAGAGACGAACCCGTCACCAGCACGATGACGCCTGCAATGGCGCCGCGGATAACTTTATTGCTTTGCGATTGAAACAAATCGCCGCTGATGCATGTCTTCATCGTTCAATCTCCACAACCAAAACCCGCAGTAGTCTCTTTTACCGCCCAGCGCGAAGGCGCCGGCGTTTGAGTTGGCCGTCGCCTCCAGGTGGGCGGTAAACGACTAGACCAACAGGCTGCCCTTTTGTGTTCCGTCCGGAATCGGACTCAATGATTGTCAAGAATTCATGAGGACGGCCGTGACTAAAGATAAACTTCTGATTCGTCATACATTGATGACACCACATCGCGGCAGGTGAGAACCGCTGATAAAAGAATTAAGCCGCAGCATCATTCAGCGTCCTTAGCTTAGATTGACCATGTTGCTGACTTGTCGTCACGAGTACACAATGCACGGGCTTGATTGTGAATTATCTGAGTAGGCCAGTAGTCCTGATGACTTTATGCGGACTCCGTGTCAATCACCTCATCGACGCACAGTGATAGGATAAATGGCCTATTGCCAGTTACTCAGGTCATCATAAAGGTTGAAAAACGGAAAACTCAGAAAATGGTTTTCGCTTCGCTCAAACTTAACGACACGAGTCGAACATCAGGGCACAGATCAGGAGGTGCCTCATTTGAGCCCACCGTTTTGCATTTCCATTCGAAGGAGACACGCCGCATGAAACGAATCCAGTCAAAGCAGGGATTTACACTCATTGAACTGTTGGTGGTCATCGCCATCATTGCAATTCTGATTGCATTGCTGTTGCCGGCGGTGCAGCAGGCGCGTGAAGCGGCTCGCAGAACTCAGTGCAAGAACAACCTGAAACAACTTGCTCTGGCTCTGCACAACTATCATGACACGCACAGTGTCTTTCCACCGGGTACAGTGAACCCAGTGCCCGGGGGCGACGATCCCAACGGACGTAACGGAGCTGGTACTCCAGGCATCGGTGGTCCGTGGATTTGCTTTCTGTTGCCGTTCTTTGAGCAGACCGCACAGTATCAGTCTTATGCAAAAATTGTGGCTGAAAGACCGGAAGTCGTCGACTGGTTTGGTAACGGTGCCTACACAGTACAGGGCGTGACTATTGGAGCGGATCCGCTTCCGGCCATGTCCTGCCCGTCCCATCCAACAACTGAAGAGCGTCTTGCAAACGGTACAGGTATGGAGCATCTGGCACGTGGAAACTACTGTGCCAGCTACGGCAAGGCAGGGTATGGTCGAGTTCACACCAACAATCCAACAGTTGGTGGTGTCTTCGGAAACAATTCTCGGTTCAGCATGCGAGACATGACAGATGGAACATCCAACACGATTGCCATCAGCGAGCTGAAGTTTCGTCTGACCAACGGGACCGGTCCTTCTTTTCAGGACACTCGGGGCACGTGGTCGTATGGCGTGATGGGGGCTAATATTTTCAGTACTCGAACTGGCCCGAACAGCACAACGCCTGACGGCGTCTGGGGATGCCGCAACTTCCCGGCCCAGGGCATGCCGTGTGTGCAGATCGGTTCGCCATATACAGAGATGTATTCGGCCGCTCGCAGCTACCACATCGGTGGTGTTCAGGGGGCGCTTGCTGACGGCTCGGTCCGCTTTTTCTCAGAGAACGTCGACCTGCTGCTGTGGCAGGCGATCGGCACACGTGGCGGTGGGGAAATTAACGGAGAGTTATAGGCGACTCGATTGCCCCGTATGTTGAGTCGACATGCGGGCTGGGATCGGTTGATGAAGGAATTGAGTTATGAAGACATTAAAGAACATCCTGTGGCCTGCATTTATGATGACGCTTACAGCGATCATTGCTGGCTGTGGAGGTAGTGAAAACGTTGAGGTCTTTCCTGCTCGGGGGATCGTCAAGTTCAATGGCAAGCCGATGACCGGAGGAGGCGCAATTTCTCTGGTCCCTGTGGTCTCGCAGAACGGAAAAAATGCCGGCGGAATCATAAACGCTGATGGAACATTTGTGCTGACAACTTACGAAGATGGCGATGGTGCCATGCCGGGAAGTTTTCGCGTGATTATCAATCAGTCAACTTCGCAGGAGCCGGATTATGGTGGCGACAGCGATGCGCCTGGAAAAGCAGCTGTGAAGGCTGTGCAAACCGTTACCTCAGCCGATATCATTCCAACAATCTATTCTGATCCGGTCTCGTCCCCGGTTGAGGTCAAAATCGAAGCCCGCGAGTTGAATGAGCTGACAATCAATCTCGAACTCAACGGGCCAGGCAGCTTTGTACCGGGTGCCTGATGGCTCACGTTGAACCAGTGCCTTTCCATCAATCGGTCTCCTCATCGCGAAAGTCAGAAGTATCGGATCGCATCGCAGAAACTCGTGCGGAAACCAGAAAGTGGATTCTTGGCCGAGCCTGTGATGCGTTTTTTATTGCGAACATTTTTTGGCCGGTGCTGTTGCTGTTGCAGTTTGCTCCTGGGTTCGAGGGCCGATCGGGCGTCCAGTTCTGGCAGTTGTATTTTATTACGACTCCTCATCGCTGGTCCACGTTGCTGGTCGTCCTGCTGGATCGAGAGCGTTTTCAGCAGCGAAAACACGCTTTCACAGCGGTAGCAGCAGTTGTTGTGGTGGCCTGCCTTGGCGTTCGCATGACCACCGGAACACTCACGTGTCTGCTGGCGATCGACTATTTGTGGAATGCATGGCACTTCGCAGCTCAGCATCATGGAATCTATCGGATCTACCGCCGCCTTGGCTCCGATTCGACTTCATCATCGGACAGAATGGAGAAGTGGCTCTTTCGCAGCTTTCTGCTCTATGTGATCTTCCGCACGGCGTCAGCCGCCGCGGCCCCTGGTGCAATAGACGTTTGGTTGAGCCGCGCTGACTGGATAAGTCTTATTGTTCCCGGCTGGCTTGTGTTACGGGAACTCCAGTCACTCAATCAGGGCCTAAGTGGTCGCAGTCTTTATTTGATAAGTCTTCTGAGTCTGTACGTCAGCCTGCTCTGGGCCGTACATACTCATCGTCCGGACATTGTGCTGTCCCTGGCCACCGCATCTGCCTGGTTCCATGCCAGCGAATACCTGGCGATCATTGGCTGGCACATGCAGCGTAGAGCGGATTCATCCGGGGAGCGAAATGTCCTGCTGCAATGGATTGCCCCGCGCTGGGGACTCACGCTTCTGACGTATGCGATTGTGCTCGGCAGTGGCTCATTGCTGATGGATCGTGATGTTCCTGAAATGTGGTTGCTGGTCAATGTGATCGTGGCCTTCCTGCATTACACCTATGACGGCATGATCTGGAAAAGCAGGCGTCCTGCAGGTTTGCCATCTGGTCCATAGCCTGATTCCTGAGTATGAAATTGCAGTCTACACACCGCTGCATTCTATCCTCTGTTGACCAACTTGTTTATGCCGCAAAGTACTGAATCATTCCGAGAAGCTGTTGTTCGTGTTCCTTTGTTGCTGGGCACAATCGGTGTTCTGGCTGCTTTGATTGGAATCCACGACGGATCACTTCCCGTTGACCAGCCAGCTGGTGCCATCCTATTGCCATTCGTCTATCGCGATGTGGCGATGGTCTGCCTGCTGAGCACCGCGCCTGCAGCGTGGGTGTTGGGGCATCTGCTGCAAAAGCGATTGACAAAACTTTCATGCTGCCTGTTGGCTGGTCTGTTATGGACCATTGCCTGGAATCTCTTTTTCAGGTTTCAGGAGACGGCCGGGCGTGTCGATGAGCTGCCTGCATTTGCGGGGCTCAGCCGCTTCGCCGCATCATTCTGCATTACTTTTGGTGCGATCCTTGTTGTGCAGTCTGTTAACAAATCTTCTGATCAACAGAGTAGGAATGATCTCCCGACAAACATTCTGCGAGCAGCCTGTTGCCTGATATTGCTGGCGTTGGTCCCTCAGGTTTATCTCGACGCTCGAGGTCGTCATGATGCAGAGCAGTACCTCAGTCTTCGTCAGCAATCAAGGCTGGGAGAAGCCAGCTCGCTGCTCAGGCGGATGCTGATTCTGGACCCAACGATTCGGAAAGACGGACACTTTTTGCGACGCGAGCAGTCCGAACTGGATCGAGAGATCGATTCGCTGAACCGGCAGGCCAGTACTGAACTTCCCGCAACGGATTCCTTCAACCAACGGCTCCAGCGAGCACGCGTGCTCGCGATGCTGGGTCATACGAATGACGCAATTAACATACTGCTTGAAAAATCAGAAACGACTAACAGCGTTGAAGCATGCAGCCTGTTGGGAACAATGCACGAAAACCAGCACGACTGGAACTCGGCGATCCGATTTTATGGCACAGCTGAAATTCTGCTGAAATCAACTCCGGGCGATACCTCTGCTTCTGCAGAGGCGCATCAAGTCGCCATGGGATCCGCATACTGCTACCGCCGACTGGGCCGACTGAGTGAGGCTCGTGCATGTTATCTGAGGCTGCTGGAAATTAATCCGAACGCGGACACTCACTTCCTGCTGGCTCAGTTTTTTGAAGACATTCAGGAAACGTCATCGGCCCAGCATCATGCACTTGAGGCCGCACGGCTTGACTCAAACCGCTACCGCGAAAGAGGACATCAACTGATCAAAAAAATGCGAGCCCTGCATTTTCGATGTCTGAGCGTATCTGGCGATTCGACCGGAAATGACTGAGAAAACTCGGCAAAATGAGGCGGGCTTCTGGAGATCTCGTAAGGTTGAAGTCAAGGCCTATCTGCCGATTCTGGTTCAGAGGGCAGGCCGGGGCCAGAATTCGGGTTATTGAGCTTTTGCTGTCCCACCATCAGCACGAGAATCATCACGAAGGCCCCGATGAAGCTGGCCGCATGGATCCATGCAAGCGCGATTGTGGCCCCGATTCCGGGCGCGTGGCTGTTGAGTGATTCGAAGATCCCGAGTGTGGCTTGGGCTTTTAGCTTTGGGGTTAATCCCTGAGGCGGGAAGGTTCTGTTGACTTCATCCAGAATCCGAATGGCCAGTTCTTTCGGGATGTCGTCCGTTTCAGAGTCACACTGGATCCCCTCATTTCGCAAGGCATGGACGATTCTGCCTGAGCGTAGAGCGGTTGGAATTCCGATGGCCGTCAGGAAGCCAAGAAATCCAAAGAACCAGTCGCCAAACATCACAGCCAGCGTCGCTGCGATGCATGCGGTCAGAACTCGGAAGCCCACATCGAACGCATAATGTCTGGCAAAGAAAAGTTCCTGGACAACTCTCCCGCCATCAAGTGGCAGCAGCGGCAGAAGATTCATGCCATTCAGAATCAGGCACAGCACGGCAGCATTGATCATCCATGTGATCTTCAGAGCGATGCCCGCGATTCCCAGTGCTATTCCGAAGAGAATTCCCGGTACGGGACCAGCCAAAGAAACGACGGCCTTTTTCCAGCCAGGAATGTTGTAGCTCCGGCCGGAGACTGCGGCTCCGAAGAATGGAATGAAGAACATTTTAAGGTTGCGATAACCACTCAGCTTCATCGCAACGAAGTGTCCGGATTCATGAAGCAACATCAGCAGGATCAATGTCGTGGCATGTTCCAGTGACCATGATGCAGAGCCAGTCCCGACAAAGAGCGCCATTGATACGACCAGCATCATCACGACACCGCTCCATGATGACGTCTGATTCTGAAGATTGTGCATCTCCTGCAAGTCGGCTGCGTATCGATCAGAATCTTCCGGGGGCGTTTGGTTGTCCATTCAAGTTTGTCCCGAGTGTAGTCGAAGAGTTGCCACCGGCAGAAAACTGCAATGCGTGCGTTGTAATGGGGTTGGTGCGTGTTCCCAAGTGTTCACCAGGGTGGTTTATTCACCACAAATCCCGAGGCCACCTGAAAGTCGGGCGAATCGTTGCTGTTTCCCCCGGTGTTGCTATCGTAATCGGTTCTATTCGGGCGACTGGCCCGATTTTTTGTCCGGTGGAATGCATTGGTTGCCGCCAGCAGTCAGCGTTTCCTACGGAACCCTCCGTTTTTGTCCCACTGACTTCCCGAGGTACGCTCATGACAAGAAAGACATCACGTCGCAGTTTTCTCGGCAGCTCTGCCGCACTGGGAACTGCGTTCTGGGTTGCTCCACAGACGTTCGGAAGACCGACTCGCTCGGCGCTGGAAGGTTTGACGGCCGCCTGTATTGGAGTCGGTGGTAAAGGTGACAGCGACAGCAGTCACATCGCCGATCAGGATGTGGAAATCGTCGGCATCTGTGATGTCGATAAGCGTACCCTGGCCAAGAAGTCGAAAGAATTCACCAAGGCCGAACAGTTCACCGACTTCCGTGAGATGCTGGATAAGCTCGGCGACAAAGTTGACATCGTGAGCGTCAGCACCCCGGACCATACTCATGCTGCAGCCGCGATCAAGGCGATGAAGGCCAAGAAACATGTCTATGTTCAGAAGCCTCTGACCTGGTCCATCCGCGAAGCTCGTATCATGCGAGAAGTTGCTGCGGAAACGGGCGTCGTCACTCAGATGGGGAATCAGGGTACCGCTGAAGACGGACTGCGTGAAGCGGTCGAAGTGATTCGCTCGGGGGCAATCGGATCCGTTTCTGAACTCCACGTTTGGACGAACCGTCCGGTATGGCCACAGGGGATTGGTCGCCCGGCCGGCGAAGACAAAGTGCCTGATTATCTCGACTGGGATTCCTGGATCGGTCCTGCCCCAATGCGTCCGTACAAAGAAGGCGTATATCACTCCTTCAACTGGCGCGGCTGGGTCGACTTCGGAACGGGTGCTCTGGGCGACATGGCCTGTCATACAACGAACATGCCTGTGATGGCTCTGGAACTGTGGGATCCAATTGCTGTAACAGCAGTCAAAAACCCAGGCATCGTTGAAGGCGAAACCTTCCCTGGCGCTACGACTCTGATGTTCGAATTCCCTGAACGCAACGGTCTGGCTGCGACGAAGTTCTACTGGTACGACGGTGGCAGCCTTCCATCGGACGATCTGGTTGCTCAGTTGCCAGAAGGTTTCCGTAAGCGTATTGCTGAACAGAAAAAGGGCGGCAGCAAAACCAGCGCGGCTCTGGTTGTGGGAAGCAAGGGTATGCTGCTGTCAGAGAACGATTACGGTGCAGCCTACACACTGCTGCCAGATGCGGACTTCAAGGGCTTCAAGAAGCCAGATCAATCAATTCCTCGTATTCCTTTCAAGGGCAGCAACGACGAGCGAAACAAGTGGGAGTTCGTTGAATCCTGCCGCGGCAACTACAAGCCTGGCACGATGTCCAACTTCGGCTACGCTGGTCGTCTGACCGAGACAATTCTTGTAGGCAACCTCGCAGTGCGAGCTGGCGAAGGTCAGCGAATCGAGTGGGATGCCAAGAATCTGGTCAGCACAAATCTGCCAGAACTGAATCAGTACGTTCAGCGCGAATACCGTGAAGGTTGGTCACTGTAGTGTACTGGATCCACCTTTGAACTGAATCGAAGGCCCGGCTTCTGCAAAGGATGCCGGGCCTTTTTCGTTTTGACCAGAATGCGGGATTCAGGCCGCGTTCGTCGCCACTGGACAGGGCATGTTGTTCGATGGCGGCTGCTTAAACTGATCATTCTTCGTCGGTGGGCGATGGTTCCGTCGCAATTCTTCATTCGTTAGACTTCGGCGAACGACCACCCTCCACCTTCTCCTGACATTTGGAGTGTTCCATGATCGCGTCGAAGATTCGATCCATTGGCTTATCCGTATGCATGACGACAGCGTTATTGACGCCGCTGACCATGGTTGCTGCGGAAGAAAAGGAATCAGATGCAACCACAACTGTAATCTTCGATGGAAAAACGTTGGAAGGCTGGGATGGCGATGCTTCCGTCTTCCGAGTTGAGCAGGAATCGATCATCGGTGGGCAACTGAAGGACAAGATTCCTCACAACTTCTTTCTGTCATCGAAGGAAGAGTATTCCGATTTTGAACTGACACTTGAGTTTCGCCTTATTGGCGAAGGAACGAACGCTGGTGTTCAACTTCGCAGTAAGCGAATCCCTGATCATCATGAGATGATTGGTTATCAGGCTGATCTCGGTCAGAATTACTGGGGTGCGTTGTATGATGAATCCCGACGAAACAAGATCCTTGCAGCACCGAAGAAGGAAGAGCTGGATAAGGTGCTGAAACGCGACGACTGGAACAGATATCGCATTCTTTGTGAGGGTCGACATATCCAGTTGTGGATTAACGACTTTAAGACAGTCGACTATACTGAAGCGGATGCGGCGATCGAACAAAAGGGATTGATTGCTCTCCAGATTCACGGTGGTCCTCCCGGAGAAGCTCACTACCGCAATATTCGGATTCGACGTATTGGTCAGTAGTTTTTGAAGAAAGAATTACTCCGTTTCGCCACCAGGTTTACCCCGGTGGTTTACAGTACTTCCGCACTACGCGTCGCCTCAGAGTCACTGAATCGACACTGTTTTTTTCTCTATCATTTTTCACTTCTATCCTCTCGAACTGATTCACTTCCCATGCTTAACTGGAACAGCAACAAACTGACTCACGGCTGGCAAAAAGGTATCACGGCGTTCTATTACGCGGTGGGCATGACTGCCGACGATTTCAACAAGCCTCAGGTTGGCATTGGTGTGCCATTGCTCGAGGGCAACACCTGCAACATTCATGCGTACTCATTGGCACAGGAAATTGCCGCAGGATGTCGTGAAGCTGGAATGCTGGGATTTCCCTTCGGAACCCCCGGCGTCAGCGACAATATTACTCAGGGGCATGAAGGCGGGAATGCCAGTTTGCCGTCTCGCAACCTGATCGCCAACAGTGCCGAATGTGTGGTGACATCGCACTGCTACGATGCGATGGTCGGGTTACATAATTGTGACAAGAATGGTCCCGGCTTTGCGATGGCTCTGGCCCGCTCTAATTATCCGGGATTGATCGTCAGTGGCGGAAGTATTCTGCCGGGCTGTCATAAGGGTAAAGACATTACGATTCTGGACGTTTACGATTCGCAGGCGGCCGCTTCCGTTGGAGCAATGACGCATGAAGAGTCAGACGAGATTATTCGTAATGCCTGTCCGGGACCGGGCGGTTGCGGAATTGCAGCGTCTTTCAATACCTGGGGCCTTGCCATGGAAGCGATCGGTCTGATGCTTCCGGCCAGCAGCTCCATTCCGGCAGTGGATCCTGGAAAGAAGGCCGAGTGTCGCCAGGTCGGACATGCGATCATGAACCTGCTGCAGCTCAATCTTCGACCACGCGACATCCTAACTAAAGCCGCCTTCAAGAACTGTGCTGTGACGATTGCGGCCGCAGGCGGATCAACCAATGGCGTCCTGCACATTCTGGCGTTGGCACGTGAAGCGGGTGTGGATTTTACGCTGCATGATCTTCAGACTATCTTCAAAGAAACGCCGGTGCTTTGCAGCTTCGCCCCTCGCGGCCAGCGCACGATGGTGGATCTCCACAAGATTGGTGGCACGCCAATTCTGCTGAAGCATTTGCTGGACAGTGGATTGCTTGACGGATCGTGTATGACGGTCACCGGAAAGACAATGGCAGAGAACCTGAAGGAGGTTCCGAAACCACCGGCTGGTCAGGATCTCATTGTTACGAAGGAAAACTGCTACAAGCCATTTGCCGATATGCAGATTTGTTTCGGCAACCTGGCTCCGGAAGGAATTGTGTTCAAAGTTTCCAGCATGAAGAACCCGCAGTTTGAGGGCAAAGCTGTCTGCTTTGAAGATCCTCGCGATATCGTCCGTGCTGTAGAGCAACGGAAGATTACTCCGGGCAGTGTTATTGTGCTTCGCAACATGGGACCAGTCGCCTGTGGCATGCCTGAGGTTCTGATCGCCACGGCGGCACTCGCGGTTCCGGAACTGGATGGGAAGATTGCCTTTATCTCTGACGCTCGCGTGTCCGGTGTTTCTCACGGGGCGATTGGAGTTCACTGTGCTCCAGAGGCTGCTGTTGGTGGGCCGATCGGATGTGTTCAGGACGGCGACCTGATCGGCTTCGATCTTCTCAAGGGCTCGATTACGGTCAACATCAGTGATGATGAGATGACAGCACGACGTTCGAAGCTTGCGCCTCGTCGTCCTCTGGAAGTGAAACGAGGATATCTGGCAGATTGGTCCGCTACGGTTGCTCAGGCCAGCCATGGCTGCGTCAGCAAAGCTCTGCACCCGGAATGCAGTTAATCGATCGCAAGTAACCCGAAATCGATTAAGCCCGGGAAGGACTACCATCCCGGGCTTTTTTGTATCACGAGGGTGAGAAGCTTAACGCCTGGGAATTTTGTCGATTCGCGGCGTGTGTCTGAGTTTCTTGCTTCACCGGAATTGCCGTTTTTTGTAACGCCCATTCGAAAGAGTCTTCCATGACATCGATCAGTTTGCATCGCCACTGTCTGGTTATTGTTCACGCTCTGGCGTTGCTGTTCATAGGTCAATCAAGCCTCAGTCTTGCAAGTGAACCAGTTCGCCGGCCAAACGTGCTGCTGATCTGCGTGGATGACCTGAAACCTGTGCTGGGTTGTTATGGCGACAAGATCGCACAGACGCCGAGTATCGATCGATTGGCAGGGCAGGGCGTTCTCTTTGAGTCGGCCTATTGCAATCAGGCGGTTTGCTCACCGTCGCGTAATGCGTTAATGACCAGCCTGAGACCGCAGACGCTTGGCATTTACGATCTGGCCACGAACTTTCGTCGCAGCCGTCCGGATGCTGTGACTATCGCACAGCATTTTCAACAGCACGGGTATACAACTCAGGCGTTAGGTAAGGTGTTTCATGTGGGACACGGAAACGCTGAAGACGACGTTTCATGGACAGTTCCGCACTGGCGACCAAAAGCCGCGCAGTACCAGCTTGCAGAAAGTCAGGACAATAAGCGAGCAACCAATAATGGTCCACGCGGGACAGCGACGGAATCTGCAGATGTCGCGGATGATGCCTATGGAGATGGTCAGATTGCTGCCGAGGCTGCTGCAAGAATCAAGGCTGCCGCTGAGAACGCGGATCAGCCGTTCTTTCTTGCCTGCGGCTTCCTGAAGCCTCACCTGCCATTCGTAGCGCCGAAGAAGTATTGGGATCTTTATGATCCGAAGACCGTGCCCATGCCTCAGGTCGCTGAGGTTCCAGAGAACGCGCCGAGCTATGCACCACAGTTTGGTGGCGAACTGCGCCAATACAGTGACATGCCGCGTGAAGGCGCGATTTCGGAGGAGGACACTCGACGGCTGATCCATGGTTACTATGCCGCGACAAGTTACACCGATGCACAGATCGGAAGAGTTCTCGACGCACTGGACGCGACAGGAGCCAGAAGCAACACCATCGTCGTGCTATGGGGTGATCACGGCTGGCATCTGGGTGATCATGGGATGTGGTGCAAGCATACAAATTATGAGCAGGCGACTCGTATCCCTCTGATCATTTCGTCGCCCGGATGTGCAGCCGGGCAGAAATCCCGCGCTCTTATCGAAACCGTCGACGTTTACCCGACGCTGTGTGAGCTTGCAGGATTGCCTGCACGAGATGGTTTGGATGGATCGAGCGCGGCCGCAACGTTGAAATCTCCGGATGTACATACTCGTGAGAGCGTGATCCATGTCTATCCGCGAGGTGAGCGGCTGGGGCGAGCGATCCGGACGAATCGTTTCCGGATGGTGGAATGGAAGGTCCCTGGGACTAATGCATCAGAGACCGAGTATGAACTCTATGACTATGAGAAAGACCCATTGGAGACAGCTAACATTGCCGCTCAGGATACGGAGACCCTGGAAAATCTGAAGTCTCTGCTTGCACAACACCCGGAAGCTATCCCGCAACTTTCGGCTCAGAAGGCTGCGGCTGCAGCGAAGCCCGGCAAATCACAAGATCGTGTCGCGATGTTTCGTAAACGAGACAAGAACAAAGATAGAACTCTGTCTCTCGAGGAATTCCTGTCTGATCAGCCTGATCCGGATGAAGCACCAAAACGATTTCCTCGCTTCGACAAGAATGGCGATGGCGTGCTGACAGAGCTGGAGTTTGTGACCAGCGGCAAGCAGACGGAATCCGCAAAAGAATGAGTGAAGTTGCCTGTCTATCGAGCACGCTCAGGAAATGCTACGGCCTCTTATAGACACGGACATAGTCGACTTCAAACTGAGCAGGGAACTTTGTTGACGCATCCGGGTTGCCGACAAAACCGCCACCCACGGCAAGGTTCATCACCATGTGAAAGTTTTGATCGAATGGAGCCGGGAACTTGCCTCCAGCAGACTCCCATTCAGTCTGAGTCTGGTAAAGCTTTCCATCAATCAACCAGCGAACGACACCTTCTTCCCACTCGAGTGTGAACGTATGAAAGTCGTGAGTGAAGTCGATGTCCGGGCTGCGAAACTGTGTTCCTGAATGTTTATTGTTGGGCCACTGTTTTCCGTAATGAAGTGTTCCCCAGATGACGCTTGGTTCCTGACCTTTGAACTCCACGATGTCGATTTCCCCACTCGACGCCCATGTGCCGTAAACTTCGTCGGTAGGCAACATCCAGATTGCCGGCCAAACGCCCTGACCGCCCGGGAGCTTTGCGCGGATCTCGAACTTTCCGTACTTCCAGTCTCCGCGGTTCTTGCTGCGAATGCGGCCGGAAGAGTACTCTCGAACTGTCCCCGCAATTCCGTGATTATCTTTTCTTGCCTGGAGGATGAGTCGTCCTTCTTCGAGACGCACATTCTCCTTGCGATCGGTGTAAATCTGGAGTTCATTGTTCCCGCCACCGAATGCATTCACTTCGGTTTCCCATTTACTGTAGTCCAGCCTTGGGCCATCGAATTCATCGTTCCAGACCATCTTCCATTCAGTCTCCTGCGCGAACGCAGTGGGAGCGGTCGTGAATAAGAACAGGGCCAAAAAGACTCGTGAAGACATAAGAGACCTTATGAGGGAAGTTTGGCTATGACAGGATCCCAAACAATGGTTTCCCGGACGCAAAGTGTACTCCAGGAAACTGACGAAGAAATATCTTTGTCGACGGCTATTTTTCGTCAGTCGATTTTTCCGTTTTCTTCACAAGCTGATGAACTTTGTCAACGATACGGGATTCCACGGATTCGGCAAACGGGCCGGGCAATGTTGTGAACTGCATGGCTCCGCCGCCTTCGTATCCGCCCTCTTTGAGCACTCGCAGAGAAGGCACGTAGCCGAACACATCATTGCTGTAGCCTGCAACCCAGACGGCTGCGTCTCCCTTTAACTCCTGTTTGAGTCGCAGGGAGTAGTCAACAACCACTTCACCGGAGAGAGCGACCATTGTTACTTGATCTCCGAGGCGGACGACCTGCACAAGATACTGATAGTCGGTCGGAATTCGGCCTTGCTCATCGAGTTGCTTAAGCAAGGCGTTGGCTCGCCGCTGAGAATACTCGACGGTAGATTTTTGAAGGGCTTCCAGTTCGTCACGGTTCGGCGGCGTGGCGAATTCCAGCTCAACGGGTTCGATAGCTGATCGAATGGTTCCCTGGACAGGACGAATCGGTCCGAGAAGTCCGGCTTTAACAGCGATGGCAAGAGTGCTGCCGTGGTGTTCAGCCAGAGCGAGTTCACCGCGCGGCTGGGGATTCTGATCACCGCCGCAGCCAGTCATAAACATTGCCACGGCACCGGGAAAAGCAGTTTCGAGATCGTACTGAGCGAACCCGGCGTAATCTCCGCAAAACTGATAGAAGCCGAGCGTTGTATTGTGGCAGGCGTATCCAAACAGCAAGGCTTTCAGTTCGCCTGCTTCCGATTCAATCTTCAGGATCGGGACATCATGATCCACGGGCCCGTCCGGATAAGGCGCGTTTCGCGGTTCTGTCTCTGTCGGAAGCCGTCGATTCATCGCGAATCCTGCGCGGCCGTGGGTGTAGCCGACTTTGGCTGGCTGAAGGTTCTGCAGTGCGGTGCCCACCAACCCCAGGATTTGTTGTTTGAGGTTGTTGTAGTAATTCTCTGTATGCGAAACCTGTTCAGCGGCGGCACCGTAGAGAGAAACTTTGCTGGAACGAAGTTCAGGGCCGCAATGGGTGTGGGAGGCATTCAGCAGGAGTGAATCAGGGCTCAGGGAATACTTCTTTTGACACTCATCTTGTAACCAGTTGCGAAGGTCTCGAGGTATGCTGATCAGGTCGGCCGTTACAAAGACGAGACGATGCCCTTCCTGATCTTCAAGAGCCAGGGCCTTGACGTAAAGATCATGGACCTTGCCCTCGGACGGTTTGTTGCGGGAGGCATAGCCGGCCATCCACATCGATGTCTCGGGTGTCACTACCACTTTGGCAACACCCGCTTTCCACGACATTTCTTCAGCCGAAACAGTGGCGATCACTGGCATCATGACAAACAGAATCAAGCTGGCCAAAATCTGGTGATTCATTGGAATTGCCTCGAAGGACTGAGATACAGAATGGGAAACCGATGTGCCTTGATTCTTCAACTTGTTTGCAATTGATTAGACGATTAGCGGACTCGAAGGTGAAGGAACGCAACAGATGACCAGAAGAACGCAGTAAAAGACGCCGCGACACAAACGGCTTTCCAGGCCCAATGCCATCGTCGTTCGCGAAACAGAATCTTGCCGGCGATCGAAAATGGAATCGCGGCCGCGAATCCACCAAGGAACACCCATTCGAAGACCAGACTCAATCGGCGACAGGCAAGAAAATACAGCAAGCACGTCGCCAGAAAAATAATGCAGGCGAGGCCTGACCGCCATCGTTCTCGTCGACTTATTGTTTTTCGAGTCAGCGCTAATCGGTCCATGAGCATTTGGAAACTGGCGAAGAGACAGACCGGCCATGTGAAAATGAAATCCTTCATCAACGGACTGAAGAATGTTGTTCCTGCGGAACCGATCAGAAAAACCATGATCCAAGCGACTGTCTGCCGTGTCTCCGTCGAAAGTTTTCGTAAAGGACCGACTACCATTGCCGTCAGCATGATCGCAAAGCAGCCGCCGACGATTCCGAATAAACAGACCTGATACCATTTCATCAGCCATTCCTGAGAGGGAATGTCGAAGGCATATTCAGGTTCTACTCCAAGAATAATCGCGGCCCAGTCAAAGTACTCAGCCTGTGGGATTGAAGCTGTCGTTGTCGCTGTGCTTCTTAAATCCGCTTCCAGCGATTCAGGTTGTCCCAGAAATAGGCAGGCCGCGCGGCTGTGATTGCGTAAATAAAGCCGACCGTTCGAAAGGGCTGGTTGTGTCCAGCAGATTTCTCCCGCCAGAACCGACACACGACCTAACTCTTCGTATCGTTCCGATGTTGCGCGAGCCAGAATCAGTTCGCCGAGGTCGTTGAACAAGATGAGCTTTCCATCTGCGGCAATAACCGTTGCGTGTCCGATTAATTGTTCAGAACCCGCCATGGTTGACGGAACTGACTCCGTCCCGGAAACTCGCATTGGGCGACCATTGCCCACCGACCAGTTTTCTTTCCCAGTCATGAAATCAATGCAGCGAAAGATTCCTCGAGTTGAACGATGGGTCTTCGCCTGTGGCTCAAGGACATCGAAACCGTAGACGGCGCCGTCGAGGAGGACGCTGGGAAAGATGTCATTTGAGATCAGCGGCTGTTTGCCGATTGATTGAACCGGGTTCGTTTCATCGTTAGTAAGTTCCAGAAGTTCAGCCCCGGCTTTGAACGGGCTTGAGATCCAGAGATAAGGTTCGTCATACAACGGCCAGGAAGAATGCTCATCGTAGCCTTCAGACAGTTTATGTTCCCAAAGAACCTTGCCGCTTTGGAGATCATGACCTACTAGGACGTTCTCCCCGTATCCAATGACGAGCTGACGCCCCCGAAACGTCACGGGGAATGCCGGAGCGTAGCTCGTTGCGTAGTTGCCGGCCTGCCAGATGACGGCTCCTGTTTTCGTGTTCAATGCGACCATCGCCGCGTCGGGACATCCGACGGGAAGAATCACTTTGTCGTCAACAACCGTTGGAGAACAGGCGTACCCAAACCCTGTTAACTCACCGTTGAATCGTTCAGACAAATCGACTGACCAGATCAAATGCCCATCGTCAGCGTTGAGGCATCCAATCAAACCGGCCGGGCTTGCGAAATAGAGACATCCATCGTCATAAGTTGGAGTCGCCCTGGGGCCCGGATAAACACCTGCGGGATCGTACGGCCAGTCGTAGCGATACTCCCAAAGTGTTGCTCCTGTGTTCGCATCGAAGCACGAAACAAATTGACCTCGAAGAGTCTGGTATTGAGTGGCAACTCGTTTGTCCCACGCAACAAACGCGGAATAGCCCTGCCCAAGCTCTCGAGTCCAGAGGACCGGGGGGCCTTCCTTCGGCCAATGATCAACAAGATTCGATTCCGATGAAATCCCGTTCCAGGCCGATCCACGAATCGATGGCCAGTCGTGGCTTGATACGTTGTTGCTAACGTCTCGGTAATCCTGCGGGTTCGCTGCAGCAGAGTTTCCTTCGTCCGCTCCCACGGCAACGACAGCCACTGCATTCAGCAAAAAGAGCAGGGCAGTTGTTTGAAGGCGTTGCATAAAGTGGTGTCGCAACTAATCAACGAAGACGAATTCGTTCGACAGTAACAGAGATTGAACATACTCTTGCCACGAGCTGAATTCGCCGTCAGGCGCAGGGGCTGTTGATGGATCTGCAAGAGGAATATCAGCGAGAAAATTCTTTCCGAGTTGCAACTCTTCAGTCGTAGGACTGCGGGAATAGATCAGTTCGTACAGATCCTGAATTCGTTGTTCAATCTCGACTGAGTCGCTGGAGTTCTGTCGAGGAGAAATGCGATTTGCCAGCGCCGTCGTTTGTTGTTGGATGAACGCACTATTCAACAGATAGAGTGCCTGCTGAGGAACCGTGGTCTGCAAACGTTGCGGTGCAGAGCTGTCCGGTGCGACAAAGTCAAAGGTCCTGAATAGTCCGGGTAAATTCTGGCGATCAATGAAGCCGTAGATTGTGCGGCGGGTGGAGAAAGGTTCGGATAACAACGGTACCGATGTGCCTCCCATCGTGAAGTCGATCTGGCTTGAAACAGTCAACAGAGAATCTCGCAATGACTCCCAATCCAGTCGCCTTCGATTCATTTTCCAGAGCCATCGATTCTCAGGATCTTTTGACTCGCCATCTGAACGGCTCTGACTTTGCTGCTGATAAGTCTCAGACAACATGATTGTGCGGTGAAGCGTTTTGATAGACCAGCCGTTGGCCATAAATTGACTTGCCAGATAGTCCAGCAAATCCGGATGCGTTGGCGCCTCACCGCGTAATCCAAAATCGCTGGGTGTCCGGACAAGTCCATTTCCAAAATGATGCAACCAGACGCGATTGACCATGACCCTGGCCGTCAATGGATTCTCAGGATTCACGATCGCCATCGCCAATTCCAGACGGCCACTGCCTGTCTGGAAAGGACGTCGATCCGGAGGACTTAGAACTTGCAGGAATTGTCGAGGGACTTTCTCACCGGGGTTACTTGCATTGCCTCTGAGGAAGATATGCGAGTCTGCCGGAGTTTCTGAGTCCAGCAGAACATGTGCATGTGGCGCGGCTCCGGGAGAGGCAATCCAGTCCTCGATCAGCCGTTGCTGTTCGTGGAATTGATTCTGAGTCGTCGCGTCGACAAACAGGAAGTCCTGAATCTCGTTCAATGAGACGACTGCGGGCGATTCGGCACCGTACAGCAGTTGTCGGACCTCTTCCAGATCCGTATCTGATAGCGCAGTTGCTCCTGTTGACTTCGCGTTATTCCAATGTGCGTCAACGTTTGCGAATACTTCACTGTAGCACTTTGAGACATCATTCAGATTGTTGATTGGGGCCGACTTGAGAGCATCCAGTATGGCTCGATTAACACGCTGGCCATTCCCATCGGCGTACCACTTCGCGATCAGCTCAGCAGACGCCTGGGCAAACGCTTCTTTTGATTCCGTTTCTGTGAGCTGAGCTAGTTTGTGCCACGGCGTGAGAACGGGATCATGATGTCGCCGACTTTTCTCCAGCAAGCGAGCCCAGCGTTGGATGACGGCCGGGTTGAGGTCCTTCGACGCGTCGATTAAGAACATGACCGGCAAAAAATTGGCCTGAACTTTCTCGAATTGTCCGGCAAGTAAATATTCGCCTGCACGTTTCCGAAATGATAACTCCAATTCCGTCTTCTTTGCGTACAGGAAATCGTCGAACTGCTTTGTTCGTCGCTCAAGTTCTTCCAGGTAGGCCTGGTGTTGTGCAAGTTCAGTCGTCGGCAGGATCAGTGGTGGAACCTCAGGCTCGTACGAACTGGCAAAGACGCCATGCAGGCTGTAATA
>CAIXQV010000668.1 GCA_903921605.1 uncultured Planctomycetaceae bacterium
ACATTGCTCTTTGAAATTCGGGATCGTGTTTGTGTTAAAATTTTCATCATGTTCCTTTGCATCTCATTCTCCTTACTAACAAAACAATTACACGGGCGAGCGGTTGAACGTTTAATCTCAGAAAACATTGAACGCACACGGAGGGCTGCCGCCCTGCCGCTCGCCGGACGAACTTACTAACTCATTGAAGTACTCATTTCGAACACCGGCAGCAACAACGCCACAATCACAAACAGTACCGCACTGCCCATCACCATGAGCAGAGCCGGTTCGATCAGGCGAACCATCGTGTCCAGTTGACGAGCTACCTTTTTGTCGATGCCATCAGCGACGTTGCTGAGCACTCGTTCCAGGTTATTGGCTTCTTCCGCGATGCTGATCATGGCCATAATATTAGCTGGAATCAGACCGCATTTTGTGAGCGGCGAGGACAGCGATTCCCCGGCAGAGATATTCTCGGCTGACTTTCTGATCGCCTGCCCCAGCACTACGTTGCCGGATGAGTCGCTGCTGATTTCCAACGCTTTCAACATGGGCACTCCGTTTCTCAACAGAGTCCCCAGAATTCGGCAGAATCGTGAGACCGCACTGTTGAGCACAATTGGCCCGAAGACGGGAACTTTCGTCTTGATGCTGTCAATTTTCTGACGTCCATTCGGCGATGCTGCCCAGCGACGAATCAATGCAATCAGGCCAGCCGCCGCCATGGCGACGAATATTCCGAAGCGCCCGAGGAAATTGCTGAGCCAAAGAAGAATGATGGTCGGCGTTGGCAGTGTTCCCTGGCGTTCCAGGGACGCGAACAGTTCTTTAAACTTGGGGACGAAGAAGACAATCAGAACAAGAGTCACGGTGCTTCCAGCCACTGCCAGAAATGCCGGATAGGCCATCGCTCCCTTAATCTTGGCACGCAGTTCTTCTTGTCTTTCAAGGAACTCCGCTGTTTGCTGAAGTGAGGCCTCCAGAAATGCGCCTTCGGTTCCGGCTCGAATAATCGATAACGTCAAATCGCTGAAGACATCGCGATGCGCGCCCATGGCTTCGTGAAGCTGTTTACCTTCGGCGATGCGGCCTCGCACATCCGAGAGAACTTCTTTCAGCCGATCATGAGTCGCCTGCTGAGAAAGAAGGTCCAACGCCTGCAGAAGCGGGACTCCGTTGGTGAGCAGGTCGGACAACTGCGTCAGTGTCGCAGCAAGAATTTCAGCACGGATTGGCCGGTTGAATTTGAAATTGAATAACGGCTGCTTCGCCGGAGCAACGGTCATCGGGAACAGCGACTTCTGAGACAGCATCGCCATCACATCACTGCGCGAATCGGCTGAGATCAGTCCTTTCACGTCCTGACCAGTCATCGTTCTTGCGATGTAACTGAACTCCGGCACTGCCGCCCCCAACAACCTGGTCAATCATTGTTGCGTGTTCGCTGTGCAATGATTGAAATCACATCTGAATCGCAGTTTTTACCGCAGAGGTCACAGAGAGCACTGAGGGGAAACGCAGAGAGACATTGCAAACAGCTCTTGTCACTCCTCCGCGATTTTCCTCTGTGCTCTCTGTGTCCTCTGTGGTGAATCTTGACTTCTTAACGCCCCGCCCTACTCCGCCTTCGTCACACGCAGCACTTCTTCGATACTGGTCAGGCCGCGGGCGACCTTTAGCCAGCCGTCCTGACGAAGAGTTCTCATACCGCTGGCGATGGCCGCTTTTCGAATTTCGTTCGTACCACGACGTTCACTGGCGAGCACCTTGATTTCGTCGTTCGTAACGAGCAGTTCATAGATGCCCAGACGTCCCGAATATCCTGTGCCGCGACACTGGCGACATCCCTTCGCACGGTAGATCGGCTGACCAGCGGTGTAGTCTTCCAGCGGGAAATCGGCCGGCACTTCTTCTTCCGAAGGCATGTAGGCTTCGCGGCAGTGCTTGCACAACGTTCGCACCAGTCGCTGAGCCATTATTCCTTCCAGCGTGCTGCTGATCAGGAACGGTTCAACACCCATATCGGCCAGCCGCATGAAGGAGCCGGCCGCATCATTGGTATGCAGAGTACTGAAGACCATGTGCCCGGTCAGAGAAGCCTGAACGGCGTTCTCTGCGGTTTCGAAGTCGCGAATTTCTCCGACCAGAACAACATCCGGGTCATGACGCAAAATGCTTCGCAGACACGCGGCGAACGTCAGGCCGACTTTATGATTGACCTGAATTTGATTGATGCCTTCGAGCTGATACTCGATTGGATCTTCCGTGGTGATGATCTTGTTGCGTTCACTTTTGATCTCAGCCAGCGCGCTGTAAAGCGTCGTGGTCTTGCCGGAGCCCGTCGGGCCTGTCACCAGCACGATGCCGTGAGGCAGTCGGATGAGTTCACGGAATCGGCTGCAGGTGTCGTCTTCCATCCCGACACCGGACAGCGAAAACTTCATCGCGTTCTTGTCGAGAACTCGCATGACGACACCTTCGCCATGCAACATTGGAATGATCGAAACGCGAATATCAACTTCGCGGCCCTGAACTCGCAGCTTGATACGCCCGTCCTGCGGAACGCGTTTTTCAGCGATGTTCAGTCGAGCCATGATTTTAAGGCGGCTCAGGATCGCTGCCTGAAACCGATTCAGCTCCGGAGGCACCGGTTGATTCTGAAGCACACCGTCGATGCGGTAGCGAATCTTCATTCCTGAGGCCTGAGACTCCATGTGGATATCACTGGCACGGTTAGTGACGGCTTCGGTCAGAATGTCGTTGACGAGTCGAACGACGGATGCCTGCTGAGCCATCGCAGCGGCTTCAGATTCTTCGAAGCTGAGGTCGCCAAGGATCTCGATCTCATCGGAGTTCTCAGCGGCCTGAGCCATCAGGCCATCCAGTGTCTGCGCGCCGACACCGAGGTGAGTTTTAATCAGCATGGCCACTTCGTGTGGCAGAGCAAGATCTGTGATCACGAACAGACCGGTCGCGGCTGAAACCGCATCGGCGGCCTGCACGTCAAACGGATTACTGACCACGATTCGGATTGACGACGAGCTGCGGTCGATCGGAAAAATCGCATGACGATGAATCAGTCGAACCGGGAAACCCTCAAGGATCGATCGATCAACTGTCACTTTGGACAAGTCCACAATTGTCATTCCCAGGGAATGAGCGATCGACTGCAGAGCCTGCAAATCGGTCGAAAACCCAAATTCGCTGGTGACGGCGGAGAGTCCATCCGTGGTGAACAACCTCTGGACGTGATCGAGTTCTTCGGCCGTTAAACGGCGCGGAGCATCTCGGTACGCCAACGGGCGTTTCAGAATCGTACTCATGGGATTTTCCGAATGGTGCCGAGGGTAGGTTGGATTTCGGCAGGAGGGAATTCGGCGGGATGCTGTGCTCAAGTCATTGGGCGATCAGCATTTAGGGTGGGAACTTTAGGTGAGCTTTAGGGTTGCATCAAGATTGTTGTCCGATGCGGGACCTTTCAACTCATCCTCTTTGGTTCCTCATCGACATTCTCCGGTTCAGACTCCTGAGAAGCCAGTATTTTTGGCAATCGACTCGGATGTTTGCGGTATTTGCAGAGATTACGAAAAGAATGCCCGACCATGGGAAAGATTGGGAAATGGGCCGAGTTACTGATCCAGGACATCGTTCAGGACCTGCATGACGCGGCGCGAATTCGTCTTTTTGAGTGGAATGAGAGTAACTCCTCGAGCCCGGTTTGTGGCGGAAGTTTCGTCCAGTTGAGTCACAAGTTCAGAGATCTCATCAATCAGATTTTGAGGGGCCTTCACGACCAAAGAGTTCGTTTCTTCCTGAACCTCGATCGTCAGCAGCGGGGCCGAGGAGGCGGCGTTGATTTGTCGAAGCACATTCGCCACGGACGAATCGATCCCCGTCGGAATCTCGATGGCTCTCCGTGTACCTCCTGCTGTCATCTCCGTGCGATAAACGCCTCGAACCACATCCTGCACTTTTTCGGCATCAGCATGTTTCACGGTGATGACTTCGGTTCTGAAGATCCGGCCAGAGTCTGGTAGCTTTTCGGTGTCAAGAATTTCCAGAAGCTGCTCGATTCGATCCCGATCTGTACGTCCGCCGTAAACGATCAACGCGTTCATGCGGGATTCCGGCACGATCACCACCGAACCGAACGCCAACATCCCAGCTCGACTTTCGTAGATCGATTCCAGCGTCTCCGCAACTTCCTCAGCGCCTGCGTTTCGCAGTTGATAAACCGAGAAGTCGCGATTGCGACTGGCAACGTTACTGGCTGTTCGCGAGGAGGATGTGGCGAGGAGGATTGCTTCCAGTTGATCAAGAGCTTCGATATCGTCGGAGGCAATCGTGATTCGATCTGTTCCCGGAATAATGACGACCGGCGAAGGCTCATCCTGTCCCGGTACTGTCGCGGCTGCGTTCGTTATGTTCGTTGTTGTTTGTGCGGATGCTTTCTGGGCGGCCTGCGATTCAGTCGGTTCTTTTTGTGCTGGCTCGATTGCTGTCGGTGAAGAAGCTTCCTCGGGCGGCACTGAGAATTGTCCGTCGGCTTTTGGCTGCGGTTCGGCTGCGGGCGTTTCTTTTTCGGTGCCAGGTCGCAGGACTCGAATTGGGTTCCTGCGAACTCGCGGCCACAGGTCCTGAATCTTCTGAAGAGTTGGCTCGACATCACCCTGAATCGGGATGACTCGCAGATTTCGATTGGCCTGATCAGTCACGTCCCCGGTTGGCGACAGACCGGCTTCACCCATCTTGATCAGCAGTGTGCGAATATCCTGAAGCTGCTTCTTTGATCCTCGAACCAGCAACTGCTGTGAATCTTCGTCTGCCTGAATTACCGGATAATTGTCGTCCTTCGTGAAGGTGTCACCATAAAGACCTTCGATCGCATTCTGTGCGGACGATGCGCTCAACAGGCGAAGTTGAATGACATCCATCTCACGAGGATCGCTCTCCTGAAATCGTTCCATCGCCGCGCTGATCTGTTGGTGACCGGCGGGTGTGGTTGTGACCACAAGCTGCTTCGAGGCTTTTTCCCACGAGACCGTTGCGGCCGAGTCGATGGAACGCAGAACGCCTTCGGCCACTTCCACGGCAGTGAGTCCATCCATGCCACCAAGTGCATACACTTCCAGTGTTTGAGTTTCATTGGCTGCCCCAACCGGTTCCAGTTCATCAATCAGCGCCTTGATCACGGCGTGTTGATCCGGGCGAGCGACGGCAATCAGAGACCGAGTTTTCGAGTCAAAGGAAACTCTGACATTGTCCGATCGCCGAAACATAGCGTCAAAAACTTCCACGGTGATGTCGCCATCTGCCGTTCGCAGAGGATAGGCCTTTGCCGAAGGAGCATTCTCCATCGGCAGCACGCTGGTCATCTGCTCAACGACCTGTTTAATTGTCTCATGCTGTTTCGGTGTGGCGGTTGCGACCAGCATTTCCTGAGACACATCGGTCACCATGGTGGCGTCCGGGAATAGCTTTGTCAGCACTTCCTGAGCTTCGTCGGCTTCATAGGGACGAAGACGATAGCTGCGAGTCTCCAGGCCCTCCGTGGAACCCTGAGATGTGATCATATGCTGGACCAGCTCGCGAACGGCCGGCATATCATCGGCCGAGGCACTGACGAACAGCTGTCGTCCAATCCGATCAGCAGTGACCTGGGCATTCTTCGGCAACAGTGGCTGCAATGCCGTTTGGACAGAAAGCCCGTCGAGCTGATTTAATCGGAAGACTGCGAGTTCCTGCTTCATTTCGGTCTCGGCAGGTCCATCAAGTTGCTCGATCAGCGGGCGAATCGCATCGTGCTGTTCTTTGCGAGCGACCACGATCAGCCGACCGGTCTTTTCATTCACGGAAAGACGGACGCCATCGAACCGCGAATACATGGACGTCAGCAAAGTCTGCACTTCCGTCGCGCTGGCGTTCTTGAGCGAGTAAACAGCCGGGAAAGGAACGTCGCCATCGAGCGATGTGCCTTTCATTTGCTTAGCGATCTGATCGATGGTCGCATGTTGCTCATCCGTGGCCGTGGCCACGATCATCTTGCGATCGGCATCCATCACAATCTTGGCATCGGGGTACAACGCCATCAGAACTTCCTGAGCCTCGTCGGCGTTTGGCGCACCGATCATATAGGTCTTCGTGGATCGTAGTGGACGGCTGGCCAACGATGCGCTGACCTGTTCGACGACGGCCTTGATCTGGTCCTGCTTATCCGGGAATGCTCGCACAAACAACTGTTGTCCGGTGGGGTCGACCGTGAGCTGAACATCCGCATCAACCAGAGGCTGCAACACCTGCAGGACAGACGACGGTGTCAGCCCTTTGATCGGATGCACAGTCAGTGTTTTTGAAGGTGGAATCGATTTGGAAGACTGCAGTTGCTCCAGAACTTTCTTGAGTTTCACGTGATCTTCGGCCGCGGCCACGATTGCCAGTTGATCGGCTCGGGCTCCTGCAGAGATCGTGGCTTTCGGAACAGCCTGAGCCAGGACCGTTGACGCAGATGGCCCCAGTTCGGCGATGGAATAGAGTTCCATCGTGCGGGTCGACTGGAATGGCTTTTCTGCCATCAGCTGTTCCAGCGTGGTTCGAATGCGTTCATCCTGAGCCGGTGAAACCCACGCCATCAGTTTATTGCCTTCAGCCGTCGCCACGAATGTGACGTCCGTGAAGGTTGTTGACAGCAGCACTCGAGCATCCGTGGTACCAATGGCAGCGACATCGTAAAACTTCAGCTCGCGTTGGATATCAGCGGCGTTCAGTTCGAGTTGCTCGATCGTGGCTGCAATCACTGTGTGGTCATCACGTGTTGCGAGCACACTGTAACGATTGCCATCGGGCAGGAACGTGATCCGCGCTAACGGTGCCACGGATTGAAGAACGGCCAGGGATGTTGGGCCGACGACTTTCTGAAGAGGATAGAATTTCAGCTCGGGCAGATTTCCAATAGCGTCTTTCTCAACCTGTTCGATCACCTTCGCGATCAATTCGTGTTCCGCTTCTGTGGCTGTAATCAGTAGGCGACGATTGGCTTCGTCAGGAATCGCACTGGCTTTGGGCACCAGAGGCAGTAGCAGAGAAATGATCGTTGTAGAAACAATTTTTGGTTGCAGTGGATAAGACTTCAGCGAACGCACGGCATCGGCTTCCGATGTGCGAACCTGCTCCAGTACCTCGGCGACTTTCGCCTGATCGGCTTCTGTAGCGACAACCAGAAGTCTCTTGTTGGCAACATCAAAGGTGACTGTGGCCTGAGGCGCCAAAGTGGTCAGCAGCGAAGTCACGCTGACGGAATCAATCCGATCGGCTTCATGAATCTTTAGCTGTTTGCCGTTTGATTCGGCTGTTGAGAGAGACTTCAACAGCATGTCAACCTGCGTATGCTCATCGGCGGTTGCCATCACCAGCAGTCGTTGATTTGCGGTGTCGGACAATACCTGCGCTTTGGGAACCGCGGTCGTCATCAACGTGACAAGTGTCGTGGCGACGGCAGAGCTCACTGGATAGGTTTTGAGAGTTTTCTCCGTGGCGGCTGTTTCTGTCTGTTTCTCCAGTTGCTCAATCAACGCGCGAATGGCTTCGTGTTCGGACAGCGTGCCGAAGGCGACCAAACTTCTTGTCGCAGGATTCACTGTAACTCGAGCGGTCGGAACAATGTAAACCAGCATCGTAGAGATGGCTGTCGGATCGGCGTTCTTGAGTGCATACACCTGAAGTTGCCGAGCTCCTCCCTGAGGTTGTTCGGCCTGGATCATCTGCAGCGATTCGCTGATGCGTTTCTGGTCGGCTTCCGCTGCCCACGCAATGAGTTTGCTCGACAACGGATCAATGCGGTATTGCCCGTCCGGTGCGATGAGCTTGAGCGTGGCCAGCATCTGATCGGCGTCCGAAACCTGAACAGGATAAAGCTGCAACCGAGGTTGCATATCAGGCCCCTGATTGGATTCCAGTTGCCCCAGAATGATCTTTGCTTTCTCCTGTTCGGAAGGCACCGCGTTCACGGAAATCTGCCGAGCCTTGATGTCGATCACAACTGTCCCGGCGACAATTGTCTTCAGCACTTCGCCGGCCTGCTGAGGATTCGCGTGTTCAACCGGGTACACGGTCAGCACCGGAGTCCCTTCTGTTTTTGACAGCATCGGAACCTTGGTGATCACCTGTTGAACAATTCGCAGATTCGAAGCCGTATCGATCACCAGCAATTGTTGAGTCTGAGCTAGGGCTTCGGCTTTACCGTAGCTTCCCAGCAGTGGCTTCACTTCCAGCAGGACAATCTCGGCCGGTCGCCCTTCGAGAGGAAACATGACGCTGACAAACTCATATCGCCCGCGCGTTACGAGTTCTTCAGGTGTGACTTTCGGAATCGCGCCCTCGGGAAGCCCTGTTTTCAGATCCAGGCACATAAGCATTCGTTCGCGGCGAACCAGAGTGAAGCCTTTGGTGAGCAACCAGCCGTTAAGAAGGTCGATGCTTTCGACAGTGCTGTAATCTTTGGAATCGGAGTAGTTGAAAACTCCGGGCGGAGGAACTTCCATAACCAGCGAGAGATCAGCTTCTTTGGCGATCCAGTCGAGAACGTCGGCCCACTTTTGACTACGGAAGTTGAAGCGAAGTTTCTTGCCCGTGAACAAAGACACAAACAAGCTCTGCTGATCAGCGTTGAGCACGGCCTGAAGCTTTTCGTTGGCCGCCGCGATGATCGCAGGGCGAGCAGCTTCTTCTGCGGCTGCGACCGCAGTGTCACGTTCACTGATGAGCTGTGTGATCAGAGATTGCTGCTCTGGGGAAATATTGATGGCCGCTGCGACATCGGGTTTTGTGATCGAGGAAAAGTCGACCGGGGCTGATGGTGGAGTTGCTGGCGGGGCTTGTGCGAACGCGTGACTGGTCGTGGAACAGATCAGCGCAAGAAGAAGGAGTAACGCTATGACGACGTGGTTGGTTCCAGAAAAGTCCGTGAAGAAGTTGCGCGCGAGAGGAGCGTTAATCGGAGGGCTGACGCCCTGCCGCTCGCCTTGAGAGACGGCATTCTGCGACGTTGATGGCGCGGGGCGAGTGGTCATCGGGAGTACTCGAAGAGGCGGGAGAAATCCGGCGGGAAATTAGCGAGGGCGGCGCCACCTTATCGAATTCTGGCCGAATTTGCCACAAAATTCGCAGTCTGCCCAGATTGCGGAAGTTCCGACTTCGCGATCTGAATCGGTCAGCGAAGATGCTGAAGAAAGCCTGCTGTCAGCCGAACGCCCTACAATCGCTGGGATTGCTACAATTCCTTTGACAGGCAGTCGTATCAACAGAGACGTGTGATTGAGTCGAGATTTGAACTGGGCAATTGAAGGATGAGCTTTGCACGATACGAGCCGATCATAACTTGCACGTTCCCGACCCGAAGACGTATTGAGACTCCAATGACGCCAGCATTAACCTTTGCGAAAGAGTCGATGACCGGTTCCGCAATGACTTCTCGGCATGGCGCGTCAGGTCGCAAAGTCAACACGCTCATCGTTGCGGTTTTGTTTGTGCTCGCGATATCCGATTCGTGCCAAGCCCAGGGCCTGTTTGGGCAGAGAAGTCTTGGGGGCTCGTTATCGAAGCGAAGTCGGCCGGGGGCGACATCGACTTCGGGGGCTGCGGAAACTAAACCCCGATTCGTGAGAGATGAGCCTACTGCCGGAGAGCTAGTCGGCACCACCACGGCTGCGGAAGCCGCCTCAAAATTTATCGGCCGCGAGTCTGCTGTAACAGCTGCCGTTTCGTCTGTGACGGGTCTCACTGAAGAGGCCCGTGCGCCTTTGAATCGTCCGAGGATTATCCGGCCAACGGGTCTTTACGCCGAACGGCTGACGCTGGCTGCTGACGTTGTGAACTCGGGAACAACTTCACAAAACAACATGGCTGAAACGCCGCAGATCTCAGAGTCGCTGCAGTCGTTTATTCAGTCTCGCTCTGTGACGATCGAGGTGTCGCCGGAAGACCATTCAGCCACTTTGCGCGGAGCGGTTCCTTCCGAAGCGGATCGCCAACAGACCGAGCTGCTCGTGATGTTCGAACCCGGGATTCAAAAGGTTGTAAACGAGTTGACGGTGGATTCGAATCTTCCTCCGATTCCTCGTCGTCGTCGTGGTTTGAATTCTCCTCGGAACTAGTTGACTTCTTCGATCGTCGATCGGATTTGAACGTTCGTGGTTCTGATACCGGTTCAGGTGCGAGAAGGTCGTCAGCATCTTTCGCATCGAACAAAGAGTCGCTGTCTCCCTTCTGCCGTCCCTGCATATTGCGATGATAGAAGCCGCTGGTGAGATCGATCTCAGACGTCTGCAAACCCGGGTGACGCGAAGGAGTCGAGGATCGCTGATCGTCCGTCTCTGACTCCTCAACTTCGTAACTCACTCGCTGAATTCCACTGCCTGCGGGAGAGCGCAGACGATTTCGGGCATTTGTTTTTTCCTCAGCTTTTGACTTCGACTGAGCGATCTCATTCTGAAAAGGTGAGAGTTCTCCCGGCCCCTGCAACACAACATGCGCGGGAGCAGCCGTGATTTCCGTACCATCGTTGGTCACGAAGCGACTGATCAGAGTCAAATGCTGCAAAGGTCCGCCAGCGGCATCCCAGGGAACCCAAAAGCTATAAGAATGCCCGAGACGTGACTGACTGTAATGGGTCTGAAGTTTGTCGGAAGGGAAGACGTATTTGCGATCCGGAGTTCGCTCCATCGAGCCTTTGCTGTCATCCCATGCGTAAACAACCAGAGTCCCGTCGACGCGAATCGCTTTATGTTTGTCCTCGCCATAAAACATAATGCGGCCGCCGAAACCTCGCGTTGCCGGTTCCCCCGGCTGATGCAGCACGGTATCAGACCAGACCGGCACGATCTGACGAGGTGTCAGATATTCCGGCTCCTTCTTCGTGAACGACAACGCACTTGCGTTCATCATCGTGCAGCCGGGTGCACTGACAAAAAGTCCTGCTGCCAGCAGCAACAGGCATTTGCGTTTTATGTTGAAGCGTTGAAGCATGGTTGTCGGCGATGATTTGGAAGAGGGATGGATCTGTGTTGATGTTTGTGTGAGCCGAATCGCTTCATCAGCCGCCGGGCGTTAGCCCCCGGTTGTCCTGACGGGTTTCTGCGGCAGGAACCGGACGCTAACGCGTTCCGGCTAATTTAATCAACAGTCCGCGAGCCGCCAGTGAGGTCAGGTGTTTCATCATTACTCTCTCGGCCAGAATGACTTCTTTTCAGATTTCGGTCTGGCTTCTGATTTGGGTTTTGTCCGGGTTGGAACCTCGGAATCAGAGCCCGTCGTGTTCTTACGTTCCTTCTGATCCGTCTCTTTAAACGAAGTACTGCGGAACGACATTTGTTTGATGCCAGAATCCTCAGTCGATTGCGATCCGTCCCCTTCGCCAGTCTCGATCTTCCATTCGGGAACGACCACTTTGGTGTCCGTGGAAGCTGGTGCGTTGATCGACTCAGATACGCCGCTCGGATTCACAAATTGATCAGGAGACGGCGTGAGTGGCACAGCCTGCTGCATGGAAGCTGCACCGGGAGTTTGGTCGGGATAAATGGTAGGAATCGTTGAGGAGTCCATCTGGCCGACCATGGCGGTATCGGTATTCATCCAGTTGAATGTGTCGCAGGAGATCCAGGACATACGAGCCGTTTCGACCTGTTTGATGTACTCCGCTTCGGAAGGTCCTCGCACAACATGCGGCGTGAGGATGATCAAAAGTTCCTTGCGGGAATTTTTCGTTCCATCGAAGCGAAACAGATTTCCAAGAACAGGTACGTCACTCAGCCACGGCACGCGGCGCGAAAGAGTCGTATTGTTTGTCGTAATCAATCCACCAATGACGATCGTTTGACCACTGGCAGAACTGACGGTCGTTTGAGCTGTCGTGATGTTGACTCGCGGCGAACGGATCACTTCTCCGGTCGATGAAATAGAGACTGGAATCCCTTCAATCTCCGGCCCTACCTCTGACTTTTCAGCGTCGAGATCCATCACCACCATACCTTCCGGGCTGATACGCGGCGTCACGCCCAGAATCAGGCCCACGTTTTCCAGTTCGACAGTATTCACCTGACCAACCTGGTTAATGCTGGTGCCCACAATTCGAGGAACTCGCTGACCGACCTGAATAAAGGCTGGTTGATTATCCAAAGTCATGATTTGCGGACGGCTAAGAATTTCCACATTGCGCGACTGATTCATCGCTCGCAATAACACACTGACATTTTCACTGCTGGCGGACAGCACAAGGCCACCGAAGTCGGTATCTGTGCTGGTCCGACCCAGACTAAAGTGCGACAGAGCCTGACCGCCGACAGTGCTTTTTGTCGCCAGTGAGCCCGGTGTGTTCGCATTTCCGAGCGGCTGATTATTAAAGTTGTACCCCGGAGTAAGAATGCTGCCGAGCAAACTGCGATCAAACAGCAATGAATCCTGCAGACCCAGCTCCACGCCGAATTCATGCAGATTATCCAGTTCGACTTCAACCAGAATCACCTGAATCATCACCTGCGGCGGTTGAGCATCCAGGCCTTCCACGAGTTCCATGATCTGTTCAAAGTAACGTGGCGTCGCACTGATGATCAATGCGTTGCCGACAGGTTCAGGAACAACGACGACTTCCGATTCGATCTGTGTGAACGGATTTTGCCGTCCCGGAGCTGCCTGATTGACGACTCGTTCACTGCGCAGAAAGTTGTTGACGGCGTTGGCGACGTCCAGAGCGGGGGAGTTCTTCAATCGATAAACTTCGTTGACTCGTTCCTGTGAATCGGTTTCATCCAGACGCAGCAGCAACGCTTCGATAATCTTAAGATCGCCGGAAGTTCCCGTGGCAATGATGCTGTTGGTGCGGATGTCGACCGAGAATCGCACAGGCACCAGCGAGGATTCCTCTTCGGCTGTCGCCAGTTGCGGCACCGTCGAAACGCCCGCCTGTTCAGGAAACAGCGAACGCAGAACCTGAACAAGATCTGTGGCATCGCCATTGGTGATCTGGAACACTTTAATCTGCGCGGAAGCCGCCGGGGATTCATCGAGACTTTTAATCAGCTGTTCTACCAGCGACAGGCTGTCAGCCGGACCTGTGATAAAGATGCGATTGGTTCTGGAATCGGGAGTCAGCTTTACGTCCTGCAGTAGTCCGGATGCGACAACGCTGTTTCCATCCGGACCAACCATCAGCATTTCCAAAGCCGCTGAACGTTGAGTTCCCACACCTCCGCGAGCTGCTGTAATCGCCGCTGTTATCGTCTGTGAAACATCAGTGGCCAGTGAGTTCTTAAGCTGGACGATTCGAGCCTGATTGACGGATTCTGAAGTTCCTTTGTCGAGTCCTTCGATCAGTCGAGTGACTTCGGCAAGATCTCGGGGAGCAGCGTTTACGATCAGCGAGTTTGTGCGTTCATCGGCCGTGATATTGACTTCAGGGCCAAGGCCGCCGCGGTCATTCAGAAACTCGCGGACTGTGTTTTCGACCTGATTGGCTGACGCATGTTTTAAAGAATAGATCTGCATCTGAGTGAGCGGTTCGACCGACTCATCCAAACGCGCGATCAGTTTCTTTGCGGCTGTGACAGCTTCACCCCAGCCGATGAGCAACAACGCATTCGGTTTCACCAGCGGCGTGATCGAGACGCGACCTTGCAACGGTCCCGTCAGGTCATCCAGAACTTCTGTGATCAGTTCTTCCAGAGCTTCTCCCTGAACATTGTGCAGGTAGACAACATCAATTTCTGGTGCTGTTTCTTCGCTCAGGCGTTCGATTTCACGAATGATACGAGTCAGCTCTTCCACGTCTGGATCGCGGCCACGAAGAATCAAGACATCGAGGTCCGGCAAGGGTTCTACAGTGACATCAGACGATGGCCGTCGCAAAGCTGGGCCGTCGGCTGGATCCTGTATTGTCGCATCAGCTGCTGCGTCCGAGTTCTGTTGCGGATCGGTCTCAATCGGAATCGCCGGTTCGCCTGGAACTTGTTGAAACCCGGCAGGCCGGATGACACGTTCTGAGTTTTTGCGGCCCTGGCCCTTTTCATTGTCCAGCTGCGGTTTTGATGGTGCCCGATTTGTCTGCTTCCAGATCAGCAAGGCTTTGTTCAGAACTTCTGGTTCGACGTTCGCCAGCGGCACGAATCGAATGGTGTCATCCGTCGCCTGATCTCGTACATCGTCTAGCTGTTGCAGCAGTTTCGCGAACTGCTGAACCAAATCTTCAGAGCCTTCGAGGAGGCAGGACTTTGAGACTTCATCGAACGTCAGCGAAACTTCTCGATTTCGACCGCTGGAGAAGCTCAGTTGATGATCCTGAATCTCCAGAACTCGCGTACCCAGCAAGCGAGACACGGCGTTCTCGGCCTGCTGCGAAGTGATATTGCGGAAGCGAAAACGGACGGTGCGATCGCGCAGCGCGGAGTTGCGATCCATCTTTGGAGCAGTTTTCTTTCGAGCATTCTCCCTGGCGGGCCATTCCTCTGATGCAGGCTTTTCGTCAGAGGTTGAACTCGGATTCGTGATCGGTGAAAATTCCCAGTCTTTGGCAGGCGTCTCGACAGTAGAATGTTTAGTTGTCGGCTTGATGGTCTCTGAAGAATTCAGTTGTTCGACCAGTTTCGCCGCAAGTTTCTGAACCGCCGGACTTCCGGACACCAGCAATTCAGCGGCGTCATCGTCGGCAACAATTCGAGCGTCTTCTGCCTCATCTCCGAGCAGTTCGTTGAGCATTCGCCGTGCTTCAGACGGCGATTTATCGTTGAGACGATAAACAGAAAACTCTTCCGCGCTTTGTGCTGAGACTGTGGCGGAATTCGGGCCTGCAAACGTTCCCGCCATGACAACGAGAATGCTCATTGCGGCAAACCGACACAAAATTGGTCGTTGTGGCTTCATGGGAGAATCGTGAAGGGGAGTGATCGGGAGAGGTCCGGAAAACCAGTGCCTGCTGTGAGAACGGGCGGTCTTACAGAATTTTGATTCAAGGAGGGAGGTTGAGAGTAAACTCAACGCAATCTGGTCTCAACCCGAGCTCCGGTCAGTCATGGCGAGAAATGCTGGCCCGTGTGATACGGGATCGACGTTTCGGAGAAAGTTGCAGCCGTGAGCGACTCCGCTTGCGAAACTCGCCGATTCTGGAGGACCTGTGATCGGCAAAAACTGCTGCTGACAGACTTGGTTCGCCGCTTTTAATGAAAGTGGACTCGTCAGCTTTCGAGGGGCTGCTCAGGTTGACTTCGTCGCCAGTTTGCGATGCGCTGAATCACATAGAAGAAGACTGGTGTCAAAAGAATCCCGAAGAGGGTGACGCCCAGCATGCCTGAGAACACGGCCGTGCCCAGCGTGCGCCGCATCTCGGCACCGGCTCCTTCGCCAAGAACCAGCGGGATTACTCCGAAGATAAATGCGAACGAGGTCATAATGATCGGGCGAAGTCGCAATCGACAGGCATCCAAAGTTGCCTCATACACTGACACGCCAGCCTGATTTCTGGCTCGAGCGTACTCGACAATCAGAATCGCGTTCTTGCAGGCCAGACCGACCAGCACCACGAAGCCAATCTGCGTGAAGATATTGATATCCATCCCAGCAAAGATGACTCCGGCGATCGAACACAACAGACACATGGGTACAACCAGAATCACGGCTAGTGGCAAGGCCCAGCTTTCATACTGAGCGGCCAGCACCAGGAATACCAGCACCACCGCCAGCAGAAACGCATACATCGCCGTGTTGCCCGCCAATTGCTGCAGGAAAGCCAGTTCTGTGTACTCGACTCGCATTGAAGGAGCGAGATTCTTGTCGGCTACTTCTCGAAGAGCCTGAATGGCTTCACCGGAACTTGCTCCGACGGCCGCATCGGCATTCACAAAAACTGCAGGATAAAGATTGTGCCGCAGAATCATCAGCGGACCGGTCACCGTGCGGACTCGAATAAAAGCAGCCAGAGGAATGCTGCCGGCTGTATTCGACGTTACATACATTCGCTGGAGGTCCTGAGTCTGCATGCGGTACTTTGCATCGGCCTGAACATTTACCTGCCAGGTTCTGCCAAAACGATTGAAATCGTTGACGTACAGAGAACCAAAATTCACCTGCAGAGCACTGAAGACTTCGGCCATGGACAGTCCAAGCTTTTTGGCCGCTTCGCGATCAATATCCAGTTCGAGCCACGTTGTGTTAGCTCGAAACCCCGAAAACAAGTCTCGCAGTTTCGGAGACTGCATGCCGTCTGAAATGATTGACTGGCTCACTGATTCCAACATGTTCAGACCGTTGTCGCCACGATCCTGAACAACGATGCGAAATCCACCCGCGGTCCCAAGTCCTTCGATCGGCGGCGCGCCAAGGATATTGACGTCGGCGTTTTCGACCTCGGCTAAAAACAGGTTACGGAGTTCTTCAGCGACGATATCCGCAGTTCGATGAGCTTTGATTCGATCGTGAAAATCATCCAGCATCACATACATCGAACCAAAGTTTGGAGCGTTGGCATTTAACAGCAGAGATTGTCCGGCCAGCGCCACCGTGTGATGGACTCCGGAAACTCTGCCAGCCAGCGTTTCAATCTTCGCCATGACCTGCTGAGTTCTCTCCAGAGATGCAGAATCGGC
>CAIXQV010000669.1 GCA_903921605.1 uncultured Planctomycetaceae bacterium
CACTGCAATGCTGTCCGGAGCATTGGCCCATGTCTCACGCTCAGAAGTGTAGGGAGCCCCCATGATGGGCCCCAGATTTGGACGACCAGAATCGTACCCGGCGGTTTGATTACCACTTGAGTCGTAGACCGCATGATGCAGCAGGCCAAGTTGGTGTCCCACTTCATGCGAAGCCGCCAACGCGGTGCCTTTCATGTGATCGACGCCACCGCGTCCGGTATTATCGGTGAACACATAACAGGTATTTGCGACCGATGAACTGAACGCGTTTAGAAAAGCAACCCCTCCTGGACTGCCGATCCACGCCCCGTCTCCACCGATGGAAACAAGCACGCTTTCAAAATCATTAAATGTCCCCGGATTTACAGTCGTTACGTTGATATTGAAGGGCGAGTAATCTTCTGAGACGCGATACCAGACTTCTTCGATCATTCGCAGTTCCTCATCGCTGAATGTCGTTGGGTCGTTATCTACGTCAAATACTGGGGAGATGACTGGCCCCGTCAGACCGTCGGAACGTACGGAGGGCCAATCTCGTGATTCCGTATGGCCGTCAAAATCCAGATACACTGTGACTGGAGCACCAGGATTGCTGTTCAGCGATGGGATTGAAGTGAGTGGATTTGAAAGACCAATAAGTGCTGACCCGCCGCCGGGAGCCACTACGGGAGGAATGGCCGGGAACGCACTGACACTGCTAAGAAGCTGACGCGATTCAAAAGTTTCAAAACGCACCGCGGTTAGATGAACTCGCTGGCGGCGACATGTTTTCCGGGCAATCTGGCTGAAAGATTTCAGGAGAACGCTCAAGGACATCGCGAAATTCCTCTTTGGTCAGGTCTGGATTCATCAATAGCAGCAAAATGCGTTTTCAGGCTATCTGCTTGTGCGCAGCCCGTGGTGACACATCTCAATTCATCTTCGACACCGAATCCAGCAAATCTTCCCAAAGTCGTCAAATAAGTTCGCACACTCGCTGTGGACGGTTCGCCAGAGCGAGTTATCCCGCAAAGACGGAAGACTGACGGTTGATGAATCTCCACCAAAAAATTGGCACAATGCTCACTACAGACGACGAAAGTCAGCCGTTCCAACACTGTGGCTCTGTTTTTTTCGAATTCTCCAACTAATTGGCTTGCGATCAGATCAGAGCGGGGATTTACGAGGATGTGTCCGTCGAGGAACTGTCGTCATCGGGACTGTAGGGCGAATCTTCCCCCTCGAGATAAGACTCCATGTCGATCGAACTGGAGATTGCATAGCGACCGTCCCACCAGCGGAAGAAGTCGATTTTGCGGCAGCGTTCTGTGCAAAAAGGAGACTTGGCTGCATCTGTGGACGGTTTTCCACAGATTGGACACGAGGGAGTTTGAGTCATCGGCAGCCTGAAAACTTCCTTTGCCAGAGCGATTTGGATGCAGCCCGTGAACTAGCCGACCGGCCCGGCCGAAGACACATCGTTGCCAACTTCAGACGCATACTGTTCAAAGTTCTTTCGGAATCTCGCTGCCAATTTGCGAGATGTCTCCACGAATGCTGATGTGTCTCGCCAGGAGAGACGTGGTTGCATCATCTCCGCAGGTACGCCTTCGCAGGCGGAAACGATGGCAAGATTCATGATTTCATCATGCACAGTCGGGGCAGACTGCAATCGGCCGGAGTGGATCCCATCCACAATAGCCCTCGTGAATCTTAGCGGCATGCGACTGCCGGTTCCGTAGGCCCCGCCCGACCAGCCCGTATTGACGAGCCAGACATTGGCATTGTGACGACGAATCTTCTCCGCCAACAGTTTGGCATAAACCCCCGGATGCCACACAAGGAATGGTCCACCAAAACAGGGGGAGAACGTCGCCTCCGGCTCGGAAACACCAACCTCTGTGCCAGCGACTTTCGCAGTATACCCGCTGATGAAGAAATACATGGCTTGTTCGGGTGTCAATCTGGCGACCGGCGGCAACACTCCAAAAGCATCACAGGTCAGAAAAATCACATCCGTGGGATGACCGGCCACGCAGGGGATCTTTGCGTTTCGCATGAACTCGATGGGGTAAGCTCCTCGAGTATTCTGTGTGATCGAGGTGTCGTTAAAATCGACATGGTGATGGGACCTGTCATAAACGACATTCTCCAGCACAGCTCCGAATCGCAGGGCTTCAAAAATCTCAGGTTCTGACTCGCGCGTCAGATAGACGGCTTTGGCGTAACATCCTCCTTCGATATTGAAGATGCCATTGTCGGACCATCCGTGCTCATCGTCGCCGATCAGGCTGCGTTTGGGATCGGCGGAAAGCGTCGTTTTTCCCGTGCCGGAAAGACCGAACAGAACCGAAGAGGATCCCGTTTGGCGATCGCAGGTTGCCGAGCAATGCATTGACAAGATGCTTCTGCTCGGGAGAAAGTAATTCATGAAGGTGAAGACAGCTTTCTTCATCTCACCGGCGTATTCAGTTCCGAGGAGAACAACTTCCCTGCGTTCCAGACTCAGGTCAACACTGGTGCGAGACGTCATGCCGGTTGTGTAACGGTTCGCCGGGAAACCGCCGGCGTTGTAGATCACAAAATCGGGCTCACCAAATGTTTCCAGTTCGAGGTCAGTCGGACGGATCAACATGTTGTGCATGAACAGAGCATGATAAGGTCGAGCGCAGATGACGCGGACTTTGATTCTGGTCTCCGGATCCCAGCCAGCGTAAGCGTCGACGCAATAAATTCGTGATCGAGTATTCAGGTAATCAACAGCCCGCTCACGATTAATGCAGAATGTGGACTCATCCTGCGGAAAATTGACAGGTCCCCACCAGACGTTTTGTTCTGAATCCAGATGTCGGACAACACGCTTGTCTTTGGGGGATCGTCCCGTTTTTTCGCCCGAGTAAGCAATCAGGCAGCCAGTGTCAGAAATGCTTGTTCCAGGTTCATGACGGATGGCTTCTTCGTAAAGGCTGCCCGGAGAAATGTTGCGGCAGATGTCGTTGACCGTGATTCCATGACGTGACAAAGAAAAATTCTTATCCATGATGATTGAGCTTTCATGAGTTCGATGGTTCCGCCTCGCCGAGCAATAAGACTAAAAGATGAGGAAGCAGAACTAGCCTGTTTTTTCTTCTTGAGAGTGGTGCGGCATTTCGGATTCGCCTCGTGTGCGCCGACTCATGTGCCGGACCGCTCACCAAATCGTGCCGTGATGCACATGAAATGGTCGGCGGATACGATCCGTGATCCGATTCAAATACTCAGCAATCCGAATGCCACCAGGGACTGCACCGAGACAGGACATGGCTCAGAAGGCCAAATCATGGCCAATGTTTTGGCTCCGTTCTCTGTGTGTTGGAGCAGTGGCTGAATTACTGGGCACTAGTGATTACTGGGCCGTGGCGGCGGCAGCTGCTTTCGCCTTTTCTTCTTCCTGTGCGGAGAGTTCCGGATTCGGAGCGGATTCTGCCTCGAGGTCACCTCGGATCCATTTTACTCCTGCAGTAATGGATTCGAGATATCGGCTGTCAGCCCATGTGGATTCGTTGTGCCCAAGATTGTTGAAGTAAACTCGACCTTCTCCATAGGATTTGACCCAGGCAACCGGCACGTGGTAAGGGGCGGAAGGTTTGCAACGAGACATATCAAGACTCATCAGAACGCGGACTTTTTCCGGCTGCCAGTTCTTGTACTGGTAGATTTCGTCTTTGATGGTGAATTCATTGCCGAACGGTTTCATCGTGGGATGCTCGGGTTCATGAACCGTAACTGTTACGGTGTCTCCGGCATTCCACGGATGGCCGTTGAATGTTCCTCCCACCATGTCCCAGTAAGGTTGATACTCACC
>CAIXQV010000670.1 GCA_903921605.1 uncultured Planctomycetaceae bacterium
AATCTCGTAAGGTGGAAGCACATAGCAAATGCTCGATGATTAACTTCAAGCAACGAACGCTTGCAATCACCCGGCTGCGGCGACTGACGTTGTAAAGTGTGAAAAACGCACTACCGCAGCTCGGTGTGCATTGCATTGTTATGCCCTGTTCGTCGCTGCGAGTAAATATTGGTTTCAGCTGGAACCAGAAACATTGATCCGCATTTAGTGCCTCGCTGCGGTTTCGATTGGTGAAGATGTTGGCCAGACGTTGATTACAGAGCCGTTGACATGGTGTCCGTTGCTTTTTTTATTGTTGAGCGTTGTCGTGGAAAAAGTAACGGACAATCAGAGCATAGAATCATGATCAGCGATGTCGGTTATAGATTCCAGAAATGGATGAAATGTCTTTCATTGCATTGTGGGCAATGGGAGCCGTAGCCGTTGTTGTCTGATGGACGATATCCACACTGCCCAGTGCAGAGTGTCAGACAGTAAGCGCTGAGTAGAAAGAAGGGGATTGTCACGTACCAGTTTGTGAAGTAGGCGGTTGCGATCGCGGCACCAGACAGTGCGACCGAAGAAAGAAAGTATCCGCCAGACGACATTTCGCCACCAGGCCCCGACGTATTGGCAGAGGACCATCGTGTGCCACATTTGCGACATTTCATGCGGACACCGTGAACTAAACCGTTGAGGCATAACGACTGCGTTAACCGGGTGTGGCTGAAACCCGGCATCCATGTCAAAACCGGCAGTTAGCCACACTCCTGTTCAACGCTTTGTTCGCTGCTTTCGTGCTTCACGGCAGAGAAATGTCTCGATGAGCAATCATTGTCGCCAATCTCAACTTCTGCTTTGCGATTGCGGACTGCGATTCAAAACCTCGCTCGGCAGCGGAAATGATGAACTGAAGCTTCGCTTCTTCGATTGTAAGTGCATCACTCAGTGTCGCTTCGACCAACTGCTGGTCGCCAGTGTGCTTGGCATAGTGAAGCCGTGCTTGAAGTGACTTTAGCTTTGCAACCTGAATCTGTTGAGCCCCGACACGGTCTCCGATCTTATGTAGCCGATCAAGTTCTTCGTCACGTGTGTCCATCCGCTTGCGGAGAATGACCGTGATGCCAGCGTCGTCCTTCCTTAATTGAAGCTGAAGCAACTGTGCATGAAACAATTCATCGGCTCTCCCTTCCAGCTCAGCCGCTGAGACTTTGCCCTCGCGAACGAGGGCCGCCAACGCGTTGTACTCAAGCTCCATTGAGGCAGCTGCGTCGTCGGCATAATCAGTCGCCGTTTCGGTGTCCCCGGCAAACGAATTCGGCTGGCACGCTACGAATGCAAGGATTAAAAATGTGACTCGGACCCTGGTAGCCATATGAGAACGTCCTGAGAAAGCTAGCTGCAGCGAACGATACCGTTCACCGGGCCGCGGCAAACGACTTTCCATTTCAAAACCGCGCGGCCCGCGGCTCCGCGTGCAACGGCTTGTTCGTTGCGTTTTCCAGTCATCATCAGAATTCAGCGAACGGCCATCGCGCCCATTTTATCTTCTCCCCAGAAACGATGAAGATCAGTTCACTTTGGTCCGGACCTTCACCGGCGCAAGGCACATTGAATCCATAGTACATTTCACCGTCTCGAACGCCAGTCTTGTCAGCCAGGGAGAAAAGTTCTTTGTGCGGATCAACTGACGTGCCATCTAGGCAATCACGATTGCCGTTCAGGACGGGGAAGAGGTCTTTGAGCAGTCTTTCCTGCCGCTCATCCTCGGCTGAAGTCAAAACGTGTTTCGTCCATTTGGTCTTCGTCGTAGTTTGAGCGCCACAACCAAGCGAAGGAAGTAAACACATGAGCATAGCAGCGAAACGCAATGTCATTG
>CAIXQV010000671.1 GCA_903921605.1 uncultured Planctomycetaceae bacterium
CTGACGCTCAGAGTTGGTTTGCTTTGTTCATCCAGAAATACAAAAGGGCTGCTGCGTTTGCGGTACGTACCGTCCGGTTCAGGTTCGTAATGTGTGGCAAAGCGAGCCCATGTCCAGCCACCGTAGCCTTCGTGAGCAATCCCCTCAGCGACTCCCTCCGGGCGGTGAGTTCCCATCAGCTCCACGTTCGTGCCCGAAGCTTTCAGCAGCCGAGCCACCTCGGTCGGATAGGTCGAAGCGTGAGTCAGACTGTCGCCGACAATCAGCAAACGAAACGGTGTCTTGTCTGCGAGATCAGTTTTAGTTTGATTGCCAACCGTCAAACTTCGCGCAATGATGATTCGCAAGGTTGTTTCGACGGTGGCGGGAGGATCGATCGGCGTGCCGTTGGCTGATCGAGCAGTAATCATCAAAGGATGTTCACCGATGTCGGCTTCCTCTGGAGTAAATGTCCAATGTTCGGCGGTCGCGGTTCCTCGTTCACATCGCACTTCAAATTGACAGTTTGCGGCATCATCCGTCAATGCAATATTGCGAAACCAAAGTCGAAACTCAGTTCCAACGACCAGCGGTATTTCCGCGGGCAACGTAAGTTGCAGAGCATTCACCTCGACAGCCGTTTTCGGCGATTCATCAGAGATGACGTCACGATTGGCGAACAAACCGACGACGGCGAAACTGACCAGAAGCAGAGACCGCAACAGAAATTTCATCTTGTGAACTCCAGACCAACGCACTGATCAACAAACTTTTTAGCCGTCAAAAACACCTCGCGCGGCACGTATTGAGAGTAGCCAGATTCGTGAGAATTCGGATGTCTTCCCGGACGGGGCCCAGAATTCTCACGAATCCGGCTACAAAGAAACATCCCATTTCACCCCTACGAAGTAAGGTGGGCCGTCAGTGGGTAACGGAACTGGTGAATGATGAGGATTCATTTCGCGTTTTGCGAACGTCGCGACCTGCCGCGCTGGCTGAGCAGGAGAAATCCAGTTCAACTAAGTTGATGCTCGATACTCACGGAGCTGACAATGCTGCCGCGATTCCCATTCCGCCGCCGATACAGAGAGAGGCCAGACAATTCTTTGAGCGTCCCTGAGCAATCTGCCACGCCAGATGAGTCAACAAACGCGCGCCAGATGCGGCCAGCGGATGGCCAATAGCGATCGCTCCTCCGTGACCGTTCAACTGAATCGGGATCCCGGCCAGAATACCGGTGCTGACATCCGGTTGAGCCAGATTGACGCGAACCTCCAGTTGTCGCAGACAGGCAAGTACCTGCGCGGCAAACGCTTCGTTAATTTCTACTCGATCGAAATCCTGCAGACTCTTGCCGAGCTGCCCCAGAAGCTTCCGAATCGCGTGGACAGGCCCAAGACCCATCCTCTGCGGATCGCAGCCAGTACTGGTGCCGGCTGTTAACTGGGCCATGGGTTTCCAGCCGTGCTTACGAACCGCCTCCTCACTCGCCAACAAAAGCATGGCCGCGCCATCGTTGACTCCGGATGCATTTCCCGCCGTGATGGTTCCGGCCGGACCTGTGCCATCTGATTCGAACAGCGGCTTCAGGGCCACCAACGACTGGCGATTGGCCTCTGGTCGCGGATGCTCATCCTGCACGCAGTCATCCACCGCAACCAACTCTTCCGCAAACTTACCTTCCACCAGAGCCTTCGAATAAAGACGTTGACTGCGTTCGGCCCATGCGTCCTGCTCACGGCGACTGATTTTCATTTCCTCCGCGATGTCTTCTACAGTCTCTGCCATCGTGCGCTGACTAAAGCTGTCGATCAGGCC
>CAIXQV010000672.1 GCA_903921605.1 uncultured Planctomycetaceae bacterium
AGAGCCAGGCCACTGTCTTTCACTGCTCGCGTCAGCAAAACGGACGCGGTGCTGTTGGCGAGAACACCCGGCTGCAACACATTGGAGGATGTTTCACGATCCGTGCGAGGACTCTGCCGAGAACCGCTCCAGCCGAACGCCTCCAGAATATCCGCGATCGCTCGCGCTTTCGGCAGACCCAGCGTAGGACGGTCACGTTCATTGGCCAGACTGGCGAACATCCAGGCTCGATCGGGAACACCCAGAGTCAAGCGGTTGCTGGCCGGTCGACGCGCATCCGGGTCGAACGTAAATTCTTCGACATCCATAGTCTGTCCGCCCGCGGCATGCAGCGAATCCACAATCTGCTCCGCGGTCAGACGTCGTCGATCCGGAGCCGTGAAGAATCGCAACTCGGGAGAGGCCGGCAGGTTCTTTCCAGTCGCCGCCCGCTGATACAGCTGCGAAGTCATGATCAGACGAATAAGATGTTTCTGGTCGTAGTCGTGACTCACAAATTCATGAGCCAGCCACTGCAATAACTCCGGATGACTGGCCGGGTGCCCTTCCCAGTCACTGGCCGGCTCGACAAATCCAGCGCCGATCAAACGACGCCACAAACGATTCACAACGACTGGGGCGAATCGAGTATTCTGCGGCGAAGTAATCAACGCCGCCAGACGTTCACGCGAGTTCTTCGGAGACTGCAGCAGGGCGTTTAGCGTCTCATCATCGACGCTTCCACACGTTTCTGCGAACGGCCATTTTGGTTCGAGTGTTGCATTCGGATTGAGACTGACTTTAATCAGAGATTCGCGAGTTTTCTGCTCGAAAAACGCGACCGGCACGCGACTGGTTTTGGGAACGCTCACCGCCTTCTGCTCAAACATCGCGGCAAGAGAATACAAGTCACTCTGCTTCGTGCTGTGATACGGTGAATCGTGACATCGCGCGCATTGCAGTTCGATGCCAAGAAAAGCGTTCGCGACGATCTGACCTTTGGCCGCGTACGGAGCATCATTGTCGCCCGCAATGCCAAAGCCCGCACTGCCACCTTCATGCGCACTGCCGCGAAGTTGCACTAATTCGGTGACCATGCGGTCAAACGACTTGTTGTCGCGCAACGAATCGTAAAGGAACCAGCGGAAGGGGCCGGTCGTGTTAAGACTGGAGTTCACCAGCGTTGGATTCTCCGCCAGCACATCCTGCCAATAGCTTACCCAGTTGTCGGCGCAGCGTTCATCGGCCAATAATCGATCGACGAGTTTGATTCGCTTGTCGGGTGACTGATCATGCAAATACTCGCGGGCTTCCTGTTCGGAGGGAGGAACACCGACCGTATCGAGAAAGGCGCGGCGGAGGAACTCCGCATCTGTGATCATCGGAGCCGGAGCGACATCGTCTGGCGTTACTGGAGGAGCGGGCCAGACGGCTCCGGAAGTAATCCACGACTCCAGAGTTTTGATTTGATCTTCAGCCAAAGCAGCACCGCCGGGCGGCATGCGTTCATCCGGGTCCGTCGCACGGATCCGACGGATCAATTCGCCGGCGGAAAGATCTCCGGGGACAATCGCGGCGACACCCGAGTCTCCGGTTTTCAGAGCAGCGTCGCGGGAATCCAATCGCAATCCACCATTCGCTTTGTCGCCATGACAGCGTGAGCATTGTTCTTTCAGAATCGGCAGCACGGTCTTGTGGAACTCACGAGCCTCTTCGACGGGATTCCTCGCGGACTCGGCCAACGCCCTCTGTACCTTGTCAGCCAGAAAGGCATCGATGGGATTTGCGGTTGTTGCAGTAGTCACATCCGCGCCGGCCAATACAGGAACCTGCGGCGGTGGATTATTCTTTGCCCATTCACGAGCCGCGTCGTGACGAGACTTCCAGAAGCCATCCTGACTGGCCGCTGCCGTTCGGCGATTCGTGTTGTCAAGTTGTGACAACGCCAGCTCGGTTCGCTTGAGCAGAGCATCGACGCTGGCATCCGTCAGCAGGAGCGGATGATTCTCTGGGTCTGTCTGAGGAAGAATCAGGAACGCGCTGCCATCATGTTTCTTCATGGCGACGCAGAGTTCTCCCGGATCTGTTCGAAAGTCCTTACCACCGACCAGCGTCTCGAGAATGACTCGACACACACCAGATTCCCCAACAACCGCATCGCCAAAAACTTCCTGCTGACGATGTTCGGCGACACGAGCCCCCGGAACAGGCGGTTCTGCCACGGGAGTCATCGGCTCTTCACCGCTCGGCGAACCCTTCGACGGTTCTGCCCGCGCGATGACTTTGCCGTCGACCCAGAGACGACTCAAACCACGCACGCGCATCAGAAATCGATGCTGACCGGGCGACAGCTTTACATCAGCCGCTATTCGCAGCAGAACCGGAGCCCTCCAGCTGTCTCGAATGCCCCACGCGTCATGACGCAGCGGAAGTCTGTCGAGCATGAAAGATTCCGGTTGCCACCCCAGAATTTCCACCGGCAGATTTTCTCCCTCGTTCAGCCAGCGATTGTGAACAGGCATGCCCTCGAGCAGCGCTGCACTGACGACTCCCGGTTCCAGTGGTCCCATGTCCGGCATGACTTCTGCCAGAGGTCGGTCGACGATTTCTTTACCCGTAAAGTTGAAGCGGCTTTTCAAAGTGGCATCGTCAAGAATCTGGCGATGAATCGCGATGGAATCCAGGGAGCCTCGAAAGCTGCTGGAAGCTGCTCCGCTCTGGGCCGAACCAATCCAGACCGCATCATCGTCGACCGCCGGAGCATCATTCGTTGCGCCGCCCATGTCCCATTTTCCGGCCTGAAGTTTTCCATCGATCCAGCCACGCAAGCTGGTTGCATCGCCGAACTTGTAAGTGATTGCAATGTGATGCCAGTTGCGACCGGGCTTGAATCCCGAGTCGGACGTCCAGCGATGCCAGGGGGATCCGCCTTTCGCGCTGCTGGTTTCCGGAGATGAGGCAAACAGGAAGCCAAGTCCGGCTTTCCCCTCTCGCTCGGCAATTCGCAGAGCCCAGTTCTGGTTCTCCGCGGAGAAGCCCGGTGCACCCGTTCGTCCTTTGCAGATCACATAGAGATTTTCACCGCTGCGAATGTCGTCGACCTGCACCCAGGCTTCCAGGGTAATGGCATCTCCCGATGCGAAGTCGAAGGCGCTCTGCGGTCCGCTGTCAGCGACCGACAGGTGGGCTCCTTTTCCGTCCAGCTTTACGGCTGTATTTCCGGAATCGAAATCCGGATAGTCCGGCGGTCGTGGTCCCGGGACATCTCGATGCACGCCGTCGCTGGCTTCCAGAGGAGTCGTTTCTTCAGCACCAAAGTTCCAGCGGATTTCCGCGGGGGGATCTGCGGCCCAACAGCAGTTGAAGAGCGAAAGGCAGAACGCAAGGCACTGGCTATAGCGAGCAATCATCGGACGCTCCGACGCTGTCAGAATTCAGTTGTGGGGGATATTCAATCACTAAGCATAACGAAAATGCTGAACAACATGTCAGCAGTTTTGTCACCCCGGTTCAAGCATTCCTCGAAAGGAGCTTGGCAATCGTCTTCCCGGAAGCCTGCATTCCGTGATGAGCCAGGCAGGCCTGTCGCAGGATCTCACCGCGCGGCGTCGTGGTGTCTTTGCTCAGACTGGAAAGAATTATCTCCAGTGAATTCTTCTCCGACGGATCATACAGCAGGCCTCCGCCGACAGACTGGATTCGTTCCGGGAATGCACCGTGATTGGGGACGATGGAAGGAACGCCGGCCAGTGCGGCTTCGAGCACGTACAGACCTTTGGGTTCGTGATAGATCGTGGGGACACACAGCCAGTCGAACGATCGAATGAGCTGCATCTTGCCGACGCGATCGGCGGGACTGCCAGCCCAGTGCAGACGATCTCCGAATGCTGATTGAATTGGCTTCAGACACTTCTCAAAGGCTGCGCGATGAAGCTCCGGTAGAAATCCACCAATCACAAAACGCAGGTCATCCCGAGACTTGAGTGTGGCTGCAGCCGCGTCAAGAAATCGAAAGGCCCCCTTCTCCGGGCAGATTCTTGCGAAATAGCCCACGGTGATCATTGAAGTCGGTGCTGCTTCGTCACGGTTGCTGACGTGCGAATCTGCGACTTCGGCATCATCAATCGTCAGAGGTATTGTCGTCAGCTTCTCTGCTGGCAGAGACAAATACTTCTGCATAAATCCAGAGTAGTACTGACTATGTGTGAGCACTCGATCAAAGTGCGACGCGTTGCTGCGGACCAGTTTCATCGCCCGAGATTTCCAGGGTTCAGGCAACGCATCCAGAAAAATATCGTCCCCCTGAAGCAGGCAGAATAACTGTCCGGAAAACTGTCGCCGCAACTCCGGCACAACACCTGACAACAGTGCATTGCTGAAAAGGATTACGTCTGGTCGCAGATCGTGAACGAGATACTGAATCAGCTCCTGAATCTCCTGACGCTGCGGCCCCTGATTGCCTTTGAGCAGATCAATGGTCAGCGCTCCGAGGTCAGCGGCGTTTGTGCTGCTGCTCCGTTTTGACAACCATTTCACTATGCTCGGACGATCAAGCCAGCGTTTCATGGACCTTGGCAGAAATCTCCAGCCGGGCAGTTTGGAATCCAGATAAACATTGATCCCGCCAAGGAAAACTCGCGAGTCGCTGGCGTTCTCCTCATCAACACGGATGGGCGTGTATGTCGGCAGCAGCAAAGCATCCGTGCCGGCCATTCGCAAAGCGCGAACCAGCGTGTTGTCCTGCATGCACGAGCCGCAGAACATTCCGGCCCCACCGGCGGTGATGATGGCGATTTTCATAGCGGTTGAAGAGAACTCTCATCATGCCACCATCAGCAGCACGACGTCCTGGTAATTGAATCAACTGACAGTCTGGAATCTACGTTCAACGAAATCTCGAGAGCATGCCCGTCGACGACTTATCCCATCGCATCCAGCAGACGCTTTGTGCTGTCACCGAACTGTTCGACTTCAACGCCCATGCGATCCAGCATTGAAACATACAGATTGCACAGCGGCACATTGCCCTTCGACTGAAGATGCTGGCCGGATTGCAGAGTTCGACCGCCGTGACCTCCGAGCAGAACCGGCAGATTATCGGGGTCATGCCGATTGCCATCAGAAATACTGGACCCGAACAGAATCATGCAGTTATCGAGAAGCGTGCCGTCGCCTTCGGGAATTGATTTCAGCTTCTTCATCAAGCCCGCAAACTGTTCGACATGCCAACGATTGATTCGTTCATACTGATCGATCTTGGCTTGATTATTCTCGTGATGCGACAGCTCGTGATGGCTACCACTCACGCCCTCGACAAACGAAAAATTCCGGCCCGAGACATCGTTGGCAAACATCATCGAAGCGACTCGCGTTGAATCTGTTTGAAACGCCAGCACCATCAGTTCGAGCATAATCGCGATGTGCTCGCGAAAATCGGCCGGAACACCGGGGCGAGGAGGCGTAGTCTCGGCTTGAGCCACTGAGGGCTGCCAGTCTCGAGGCTTCTGCTGCATAGAGAACTCAATTCGCTTCTCCACCGCGCGGACCGAGTCCAGATACTCGTCCATTTTGAACTGGTCGTCACGTCCCAAACGCGGGCGGAGTTGACGAGCATCCTCAAGGACGAAATCCAGCAGATTGCGGTAAGACTCTGACCGAGCGGGATCGTTGGAGACTCGTCGACCAAACAGGCGTTCGTAGACCAGGCGTGGATTAATCTCCTTGGCCACCGGGCGCGTTGGAGATTGCCACGAGACATGCGAACCATACAGCCGTGTGTAACCCACGTTGCTGTCGATGCCGCTGATCACAGGCTCCGTGCCCAGCTCAAGTGACGGCAGCGGCGTAAACTGGCTGGTGTGTTGAGCCATCAGTTGATCAACCGAGATTCCTCCGCTGCTGATGTTCTTGCCTGTGGTTTTTGTGACGGGCATCCCGGTCAAAAAATTGGCCGTCTTCGCATAGTGCCCATCGCCTCCGTGGCTATGTTTTTTATCCAGGCCGGTCAGAACCAGAACGTCGTCCTTCACCTCCGCCAGTGGCTGAAGGGTGGGGCTCAACTCGTAGTCGCGACCAGACTTTTCTGGAGTCCATGATTTCTCCCACACGCCGTTGGGGAAATAGATGAACGCCGAGCGAACCGGAGGTCGTCCAGCGGGCACTCCGGTTGCTGATTCCGCAGCCTTGTCCTCAGCGCGAAGCGTGCGGGAAATTGCGGATTCCATCCAGGGCAAACCGAGAATGGCTCCGCAACCCCTGAGCATTCTGCGGCGTGATGGTCTCTGAGGGATCAGGTTTTGTTCTTTCATGGTTTGGATTCCTGCAGGGCATCGGCCTGTTTTTTTAATGCGTTTGCCTTCCGGGCAATCTGCTCCAGCCGATCAAATAGAACCTGGCTGGTCGTTGGCGGCTCCGGAGCCTCCGTTGGTTGTTTATGGTATCGGTACTGGAACGGATAACTCAAAGCGATTTCTTCGATCAGGATCTGGCTTTTAAGTTCATTCTCATTCAGCTTTTTGAGACATGCCTCCATAATGCACTGGTCGAACTTGTTCAGTTCGCGTCCAAGTGCGAAGCCCAGAAGTTTACGGACAAAATGCTGCTGGAATTCTCCGCTGCGTTTCATCAGCACGGACTTGAGTTCGTTTGGCCCCGAGAAAGTATCTCCGGAAGGCAACTTGCCCGCATTGTCAATCGGCTGCCCATTGTCTGTTTCTCGCCAGCGTCCGATCCCGTCAAAATTCTCGAGGCCAAAGCCCAAAGGATCCATCCGATCATGGCACGAAGCACATTCCGCCTTTTGACGATGCAGATCAAGCCGTTGCCGAAGCGTCAGGCCTTCCGTACTGGCAGTGTTCTCTTCCAGAGCCGGAACGTTGGGCGGAGGCGCTGGCACGGTTGAGCCCAGAACTTCTTCCAGAATCCAGCGACCTCTCAGGACGGGACTTGTTCGGCGAGGATACGACGTCGCAGTCAGCACGCTTCCCAACGTCACGACACCCCCTCGACGACCATCTGCCACTGAAACAGTTTGCCATGGACTCTCCGGGGGAAGATCGATCTGATAATGCTGAGCGAGGCGACCATTCACAAGTACATAATCAGCCGCCACAAGATCTGTCAAAGGTCGGTTCTGCTGGAAGACATGAGCGACAAACCGTACGGCTTCTTCACGCAGGTCGGAAGCAAGTGTGTCAGCATACTCCGGGAAGAGTTCTCCATCCGGATGGACTTCGCTGAAGCCTCTCAGGCCCAGCCATTGCAGTCCGAAGTTTTCACCCAAAGCCCGCGACTTTGGATCTGCCAACATCCGCCGAACCTGCAGTCGAATCTGATCATCGTTCAGGATCGCTTCCGAATCAGCGGCCTGCAAAAGTTCCTCGTCGGGAACTGATGACCAGATGAACAAGGCCAGACGAGTTGCGATCTGGTGCGGAGTCAGCCGAATCACTCCGGTTGCGTCCGGTTCTGTTTCCACGACGAACAGGAAATGCGGCGACACCAGCACAGCCTTCAGAGGTTCTCGCACCGATGCCAGAAACCCGCGATCGCGACCAGTCGATGCTTCATAGAGCTGCATCAGTCGCAGTTTCTCGTCTTCAGTGACCGGCCGCCGCCACCCTCGTCGTGCAAACTGAGCAATGATTTCTGCGGCTGCTTCGGCATCACTCCTTGATGAATCCGGCTGCAATGATTTCGGAAGAACTATCAACAGGCGATTGCGAATCGCCGCTTTAGCGGCATCATCCGAAGTCTGCGCGTCAGGCAGTGCGTCTTCGATGACTCGATCAGCAATCGCAAGGTATGATTCGAGATGAATGGTGGAGGTGAACAGAGCATCTCCGACGGTGTCGAAGCCTTCGCCGCCAGCGCCGTCGGATGGCGGTTCTTCATCGGGCTGCAGAGGAACCCCGACGACATCTCGAATGGCGTTCCGATACTCCGTCTGAGTCAGCCGACGGCTCATCACAAAACCGCGATACCAGCTTTGGGTTTCTTCCGAGGCCAGTTGTTTGCACAAATCCTGATTCGGCCGTGAATCGACCCACCGGTGAAACTGCCCCTTCTGTTCATCGCTCAGGCCGGGACTTCCCTGTGGTGGCATTTCATTCAGGCGGATCCGCTTCGCCACTCGTTCCCAAGCATCACCGGCATCAGCTGCAGCTTGCCCATTGGGGAATTTGCCGAAGTCAAACTCCCCTTCGATCTTGTCGCCGCGGTGACATTGCACGCAGCGAGCCTCCACGATTGGCAGAATCTTTTCCTCGTACGTCTTCTTCCAGCTCTCGACCTTCTTTTCATGCTCGTCTGCCTGAACGTTGACGAACACTCCGCTCGGCACAGCAATCCCTATCGCCGCGATCAGGCTCCACATGAGTAAGCGTCGCCAGCAAAGTCGGGCAACCAGGTCGGAAGTAGCACTCATCAGCAGTCACTCGACAAGAACAATACAGGAACAAAAAGGCTCAGGCATCTCGGCTCTGTGACAGGCTCTTCCGACACATCATTAGTCTTTAGTGTCCAGGGCATTCAGCAGGGCCATCGCATTGTCGACGCTTCCCGTTAACTTCAGGAGTTGCTGAGCAATCTTGATAGCTTCGATCCATTGAGCGGCGCCCACGGGGTGGCCCTTTTTCCATTGCGTGTTGGTCTGGTTTCGCGTGGTGACCATGTTCCGTTTTGTCTTGACCATCAGGATTCGATCAGAGTTGACCTTATGCCCGAATTCATCCTTCACCGCGGCCACGACTTCGTTAACGTTTGCTGTTGGCATCCTTTTTATCACCCGCCGAATCGCAGAACTTTTGTCCTTCATCGGATCCTTAGACTTCGGTGATTTCTTTGCTGCCATCACTGCATCTCCAGTAAACTTCAGAATGAACCTGAACTTCCAAGCTTACCCGCCGGTTCACCCATGGTCAATTCGCATCACCATCCGCTCCAATCGGGTCGATGTGGCCTGGTGACTGAAATCGATACCTCGGCACCATTCGGCCTTTCACCGTTTCCATCTCACAGGACCACGGCAAGCCAACGGCACTGTCGGTCGCGTGGAGGGTTATGGCATGACGGGATGGCTTTGTAGTTTTAGGGATGGCTCTGTGGTGAGCATGGCATTCTGGTCGGCTGTGAATGCTGCTTCTGCCGGAAACGATTCTTATCGTGAGGCGAATCTTGGGAGCACATCTCAGGGCATCAGGATCGGAGTCATTACAGAAAACACGCGAGAGTCAGAAAGTGCACAATGCTCAGGCCTGGGATGTCAGGTTCGCGTGGTTCGGCAGGCATTTCCATCGGAAACCGGGCTTCGAGAAATACGGGGGCTTTAGTATACTGGTCGTGTGAAAACTCGAGGAGAAGTCTCATGGTAATTCGCGGGCATTTCGAGAATGGTGTCATTATTCCTGAGGAGCCGATTACTCTTCCGGAAGGAACGAAGGTGCAGATTGAGGTTGTCGGACCTAAGGCCCAGAAGATGAAGCGGCAAGGGGGAATGTGGAAAGGGCGCGTCGTAATAGCCGATGATTTTGACACACTTCCAACTGAAATCGCAGACGCGTTCGGAGTCGGTGTCGATGAAGTTACTCCTTGATACGCATGTGTTGTTATGGTGGTTGGATGATCCTCTACGCATTTCCGAAGAGGCACGTGATCAAATCTCGAATCCGGACAACGAAGTGCTCGTAAGCGCGGCTTCGTGTTGGGAGATCGAAATTAAACGAAGCCTCAAAAAGTTGACTGCGCCAGAGGAGATCGACGATGTTATAGGGCAATGTGGATTCGGGGAATTGGCGATTTCGATAGTGCATTCGATCAAGGCCGGGGCTTTGCCGCTTCATCACCGTGACCCATGCGATGGAATGCTAATTGCTCAGTCAATTTGCGAATCCGCTTTCATGGTAACTCATGACCAAATGTTTGAGTTGTATGGAGTTCCTCTGATTCCGGCATGATCGTTTGCTCTCCGCGATACAATGCATGGCAGACGCTTTGACGTCCTGTTTATGCTCGGCAAATAGTAAAAGACCAAAACGGGATGATTTTACGTTCTACTCAAATCATGGACGGCTTTGTGGGTTCAATGCAACCCTAAGAGACCGTTCCCCAAGAGTCCAAGCCATCGACCGTCAAAGGATTGAACTCGATGCCAGATCAACGCGTTCTTTCAATTTTGATGTCGCTGATCATGTCGCTGATCATGATGCTGTTCGCGGCGGGCTGTGGTTCTCAGCCGGAACATGCACCCGAGGCTGATGGAACCACCGCCCAGACGTCACCAGCAGAAGAACAGTCGCCGGACGAATCTCCCGGGCAACTGATCGCCGATCTTCCCTCGGACATCCGCGAAGTAGGATCGCCAGACACATCTGTTCCAAAAGTTCCGCCAAAGAAGAAGCCTGAAGATTTCGCCCAGCCTGAAACAGAGCCACGCGACATTGTTGTCGAGTCCACCGAAAGCGGTGTTGATCCTTCGGGGAGTGGTGTCGATGAACCAATGACTGACGATGAACCAAACTCTGAGGATCCTGTTGCTGCCAACACCGCCGAAACGGGTAACGATGGTGCGATCGAGTCACCACTGCCACCGCCGACACCAAGACCGGCCGGCTCAATGGCTGTCCCTCCGGATCCAAAGACGAACGCTGCTGCTCATCCATCTGCCGTCACCAGCAAAACGGTTATTCAACGCGATGGCGTCTCTCAGAAGCACAAAGGGTTCTCATCCGAACTCGTTTACTTCGCGACCAATCGTGAGCCCTCCGCGGCAGCCACCGCGTTGAAGGATCCCGACCTCTTCTTCGGTGACGAGCCTGGCGATCTGTCCTATGGCGTGTGCGAGGTCAGCATTCCCTACAAACGAACGCCCGGCACGCTACCGGAGCCCTCAATCTGGTCACTCGAGTTTACTCAGGACCCTCAGAAGCATGTGGTGCTGATGGAGATTCAACGTCTGCCGGATGCAGACTTCTGGATGGCGTTGAGAAAGAAAGTCGACGCCTCACCCAATCGCCAGCTTATGCTCTTCGTGCATGGCTATTGTGCCACCTTTCGAGATGCCGCCAGACGTACCGCGCAGATGTCATATGACATGAACTATCAGGGACCGGCGATGTTCTTCAGTTGGCCGGCCGGGAGTGACCTTGAAGGAATCCAGGAACGAGCCAACTATCTAAAGGATCTGCGTCGCGCGGAGGAGTCCGATGAAGATCTGATTGCCGTCATCCAGAATATCAGTCGCTTGTCCGGTGCAAAGCGAGTCCATCTGGTGGCTCACAGCATGGGCAGCTTTATTCTCACCGAAGCATTGAAGACGATTGATGACCGTAACGGCAAAAAGGGGGATCCTCCGAGATTCTTTGATCAGGTCGTTATGGCAGCTCCGGATCTGGATGCAAAGGGGTTTGTTAAGTCATCTGGTAAACGCCTGCGAGGTTTCAGCCGACGATTTACCGTGTATGCTTCCAGGCAGGATAAGGCTCTGAAGCTTTCAAAATCCGTGAACGGCTTTGAACCGTTAGGGCTGCTCAATGAGTTCTCGCGGCAGGGAGCTGAGGCGAAATTGTACGAGCTGGTGGATGCGTCGACTGCCGAAAGTGGCTGGTTCGATTCTGGCCATGTCTACTACGGAGATATGCCCGAGATGCTGGTCGATCTGGCTTTCGTCTTTCGCGGCATCCCCGCGTCATCACTGCAACGCGGACTTGGTGAAACCCCGCCGCTGTTTCGCCTGACGTCGCGATCTCGATAGCCTGCAGAACTCTTTACGGACACACCACACCGACTTCAGAGGGACGCCACTCCATTTGCTCCAGTGGCCACCCGAACTGCTGGTCGTGTCGTGGTCTACTCAAACTTTCGCAGGCTGTCCGTGATATGCTTCAAGCAGATCGGGGCCATGCGATTGAAGTACTCCCACGAATGTCCGCCGCCAGTGGTTTCCAAATCTCGCTCATGCAGAATTCCCGATGACGACAGCTTCATGCCCAGGCGAGCGGCCCCGTCGAACCATTCATGATCCTGAGGGTCACAACAGAAGAACTGATGCCGTGGCCACGCCAGCGGATGCAGGTTCAAAACCACTGTCGCCTGTCGAGCTGCCTCAGCATCCGGAAACATCGTGTCTAACGGAATCCCGGAACCGTAAAGCTGAAAGAAATCCACTGCCGGAGAAATCGCCGCCACAATGGGAAAGTTCGACGCCTGTCGAAAGGCCAACTGCAACACTCCCTGACCGCCCATACTGATTCCCAATAAGGGAATTCGCGGCGGTTGAACACCGAATCGTTGCTCGATAAACGGAACGACAGAATCCAGTAGCCAATTCTGAGCTGTGATCTCCGGATGAAAATCGTCACAGATCGCATCCAGCCACCAACTTTGTCCTCCATCCGGGCAAACCGCAGCAAGACCGTTCTGTTGAAACAGATTACTGAAGACAGTGTTGTCGTTCAGCATGATGCGACCATGTCCGTGCAGAAATAACACCACAGCGTTGGGGGGAACGTTTCCCGATGGAACGAATATGTCGACGCGTCGACCGTCCAGTGACTCAGTCGTCCATTGCTTCAGGCAATCGCGTTCATCCCGTTGCGGAGCCGCGGTGGTCTGATCCTGTGTGGAATCGCTGCCGAAGAGTCGTTTTAATTGATCGAACATGAGAGACCATCAGCGGTTAATGCGGAGGAATTTCGGGGTTGTCTGTTCTCGGGCGATGCACACCCTACAATCCTGCGTCTGCTTCGTTCAACCACAGGGACCATTGATGTGAACAACAAACTCAGGTTCGGGATTTTGGGGACGGCTCGTATCGCCAAATCCGTGACTCCTCATTTGCAGGCGTCGGCGGCCGCGGAAGTTGTTGCGGTGGGAAGCCGCGAGAAGGGGCGAGCACAGAAATTCGCGGCCGAACTGCAGATTCCTCAGGCTTTCGGCAGCTATGCTGAGATCCTTCATCATCCCGATATCGACGCCGTTTACATCCCGCTGCCCGCATCCCTGCACTGCGAATATGCCCTGCAGGCGGCCGCGGCCGGAAAGCATATTCTCTGCGAAAAGCCGCTGGCCGTTTCGGCCGAACAGGCCAAACAAATGATCGACGCAGCCCAACGACATCAGATCGTGCTGCTGGACGGAACGATGTGGTACCACACGTCCCGCGCGAGAGAAATGAAGACACTGGTTGACAATGGCTCCGTGGGTGAGTTGCGACAGATTACCTCCGCGTTCACGTTTCCCGGAAACGTTCTGGGGGCAGACAATGTGAGGTTCTCAAAGGCTCTTGGCGGAGGCAGCCTGCTTGATGTCGGCTGGTACTGCGTGGGGGCAAGCTTGTGGATGTTTAATGATGTTCCCCAGCGAGTCTTTGCGGCAGCTCAGTGGCAGAACCCTGAGAATATCTCCGACAGTGTCGACATGCATATGAACGGTTTGATGTGGTTCTCGGGGGATCGAGTCGCCTCATTCGAAAGCGGATTTACGGCGATTCGGCGACGCTGGATCGAGATCGCAGGTTCTCAGGCGGCACTGGTCTGCGACGACTTTACTCGCCCGTGGAATCCCGAAAAGCCTCGCTTCTGGATTCATGACGCCAACGGTGTTTCTCATCAGCAGGTCTATGAACACCCACCCATCGAACGCTGCCTCGTGGAAGCATTCTGTGACCTTGTTCGCGAACGACAGATTGAGCATCCATGGCTCATGCTGTCATTGAACACACAGCGAGTCTGTGATGCTCTGATGAAGTCTGCTCGATCAGGAGCTGTGGAGAGCGTTTAAGCTGCGGGATCACTGCGGAATATTCACGCAGCACTCATTGAGTATCAACCGAACTCGACTGTGCGCCAGTGCGATCGGGAACTGAATCGCAGGCTACGAAACCGGCAGCAGTTCAGAAATCGGATCACCGAACGGAAGGATCGGCATGGGGCGGCCGCTGTGGTCGAGAAATGACTGCGTCCAGTCGATGCCCAGATGTCGATAGACCGTGGCCCAGAGATCGTTAGGAGTCAAAGGTCGCTCTTTGGGTTCCTCGCCCTTGGCATTGGTCGAACCAACCACCTGCCCGGTACGCATCCCGCCACCAGCCAGAAGCATGGACATCGCCTGAGGCCAATGGTCGCGGCCAGGTTGTGATACGCCGGTCTGAGTTCCTGTTTGAGAATTTACACGCGGAGTGCGGCCAAATTCGCCTGTGACCACCAGCATGACTTTGCGATCGAGTCCTCGATTGTAGATGTCATCCACCAACGCCGTTACGGCTTGGTCATAAATCGGGAAGCGAACTTTGGCATCTGCGAAGATATCACAGTTCACCGCATGAGAATCCCAGTTATACGTTCCGGCCTTCAGCCATTCGACGCCGGACTGATACGGATTCTCCATCACCATTGTGACGAAGCTGCAGCCCGCTTCGACAAGCCGCCGCGCCATCAAGGCCCGCTGGCCCCATGCATGTCGACCGTAGCGATCTCGCAGAGCATCCGACTCCTTTGACAGATCGAACGCATTGCGAGCCTGGTCGCTGGTCAGCATCGTCAAAGCCTGCTGATTAAACTGATCCATCGCGTTCATGACGCCGCTGTCGTCGACACTCCGTCGCAGTCGATCGAAACCTTTCAGCAGCGAAGTGCGGTCATCAAGCCGTTCTGAAAACGACTGATCGACTGACAGATTTTTAACGGAGAACCCGGCTTCGCTGGGATCTCCGGGAACATTGAACGGCGTGTAAGAAGGACCAAGATACGCCGCGCCAAAACTGTAAACATCGACGCCGGCTCGTCCGGGTTCTGTTCCTGAGATATAGTTCGGCATGCCTGTGGCATAATGCTCGCGGCACTTCGCCACAATCGAACCCACAGCTGGCGCGTCGTTGACGAAGCCGTCGGGGCGAGCAGGCATGCGGCCGGTGAGAAATCGTTTATGACCGCCGCCATGGTCGGCAAACTCATGAGCCACCGAACGCACGATCGTGTATCGATCAGCACACTTCGTATGCAGCGGCAACAGTTCGCAGACGTCGATCCCTTTGACGTTCGTCGGCACCGGTTTGAAGAGTCCTCGATACTCCTCCGGCGCATCCGGCTTCATGTCGTACATTTCCATATGTGGCGGCCCGCCTGGCAACCAGATGAAAATGATCGAGGTATCGTCTTTTGCGGTTTTGCGGGACGATGTTTCCGCCGCTGCCGCTTTGAGTCGCAGGATGTCGCTAAGACCCAGCATCCCGAGCCCCAGCGATCCAGCTTCCAGAACGCTTCTCCGCGAAACAGGACCGGGACACATGGAAACCGTCCGACGGGCTGGATTGGCCATGGCTGAGTTACCTCGAAAGCTGCGGAGTACACGTCGGGCGGGAAAACACGGGGCTACACGGATTCTGGGCCACTTTTGGCGGGGAGTCAACAGTTCATCATCTAATGTCGGCAATTCGTCGAGCGGATCATGATGGTCGTTCGGTTCAGGGCTATGCCGTTAATTGATTTCTTCTGAGCCGTTAAGACATCGCAAACCGGCCGCTACTTTGGCTCCTCGTGATTCAAAATCGACTCCGCTCCAGACGCCAACAGTTGGCTGGCGACCAAAGCCCCGACCGCTTCCGGTGAACTCAAAGCCCCCTCACCGGATTCTTCAATTCGAGTTATCCCATCGAGACTAAGCAGGACGCCGGTCAGACGCAAAGTTTCATTCTCAATCTGGCACCAGACGCCCAGCGGTGCATGACAGCCGGCTCGCAAAGTCCGTAACAGAGATCGCTCGGCAAGTGCCTCCGCATGAGTCGTCGCGCAGGTGATGGCACTCAGCAGTTGCATTGTCTCTTCGTCATCGTCTCGACATTCAATGCCCAATGCTCCCTGACTGACAGCGGGGAACAATTCGGGCGGTTGCAGTAAAATGGAAATGCGAGCTTCTAATCCGAGCCTCCGGAGGCCGGCCTCCGCGAGAATGATTCCATCGTATTGTCCTTCATCGAGCTTGCGAATTCGCGTATCAACGTTGCCACGAATCTCCAGCAACTGCAAATCAGGTCGCAGATTCAGAAGTTGCGCCTGCCTGCGAGGACTTCCAGTTCCCAGCCGCGCGTTCGGCGTCAAGTCGTGGAGAGACTGGATCGGCTCAGCTCCGTTCGGAAGTAGCAGAGCGTCAAATCGAGGTGCTCGTTCGGGAACACAGGCCAGAATCAATCCGTCAGCGGACTGCGTTGGCAGATCCTTCAGGCTGTGAACCGCCATGTCGGCGCGCTGATCGAGCACCGCCTTTTGCACTTCGCGAGTAAAGACGCCTGTCCCGCCGAATTGCCGCAGGGCATCGGTTTGATTTGTATCGCCCGTCGTCACGATTCGGACAAGTTCAACGGTGGGCGACTCGGGCAGACTTCGCAACCGATCGGCCAGATAATTCGCCTGCCACAGCGCTAATGCGCTGGTTCGAGTGGCGATTCGGAGTGTTCGTTGTGACATGGAAGAAACAGAATGCAGAGGTTGTGGGAGGAGTGAGTCGCAATGAGCTGCGAGAATGCTAGCAGCGCGCCGCCCGAATATCCCGCATCCCGCCCTCGTCCCTTATTGTTCCTCGCAAAGTCCCGTTTTCTGGTCTGCGGATTGTTGCCGTGCGGGCTTGAAAGTTGATTCAGGTCGATTCCTAGAGCACTGCTGGCATGAAAAATCCCGGCGACGTCCCTCAATTCTGATTGAGTGGCAATTTGAGTGGTCCGGGGTGTGCAAATGGGTTGGCCTCTTCCCGACTGGCTCCAGAAGAAGTTGGCCCCGAGATAAACTGCTCTCTGAAATGACGTGTCGTCGCGCATCACGTCGTTGAGCTTTTAATCGATGCGGTTCATCGCGACCTCACTGAGTCAACCAGCCGCTTCTTTCGCCGTTCGTTCCGACATGCCTTGCAAATAGTTTGCATGATTGCGCGATCTGTGGGCAGATGGTGGCGCATGAGTTTGGTCAGGGAAGTGTTAATTTTCTCTCGAAACTAAATATAAATTGCACGGTACAGGGATTGCGTGCGTCACTTTCGGCGTTTACAACAGAGCGACTGGAACAAGTCTTAACTGAACCGTCGGTTTGTTGTTCGTTTGGTGCGGGTGAGCTGTGGTCAATCCAGCCAGTCGCATTAGCTCGATGCAACTCGTCGACACCGCGTCGTGAGTGACATGTCTGCAAATTTATTCGGACTGCATACTTAGGAGACTACCGTGAACAGGAAACGTGGATTCACACTGATTGAGCTGTTGGTCGTGATAGCGATCATCGCGATCCTTATCGCCCTGCTTCTTCCTGCGGTTCAGCAGGCTCGCGAAGCTGCTCGGCGAACGCAGTGCAAAAACAACATGAAGCAGTTGGGACTTGCGTTCCATAACTATCACGATGTATTTCTAAGGTTTACAAACGGAAGTCACCCAACGCCTTCTTATCTGGGCGGTGGTTACCACATGGGATGGGCCGTGAAGCTGTTCCCATACATCGAACAGGCGAATCGCTTCAGCCGTATGCAGACGTTCTCGCCGAACCCGACGTCCGAACTCGGCCCTTGGCGTCTCGCCGCAGCCCCACACAACGGTGCTGATCCTGTTTGGGGGCCGATACCGGGACTGAGTTGTCCGTCTTCACCATTGGGCGACCGAAGTCCAGACATCATCGTTGCCGCCGCGCCGCAC
>CAIXQV010000673.1 GCA_903921605.1 uncultured Planctomycetaceae bacterium
ATGTCGGCCATACCATGCTCACACATCATGAAGCAATGGATGAACTCATGCAGCAGCAAATGCCTGCGATAGTAAGGTGACGACTGATTGTTCATCCAGAACTGATAACCAATATGGCGACCATGTCGGATGATGACGCTTTCCGGAGGCAGTACACCTGCTTCTTCGAATCGCTCTTTGGCGCCAATCACGTAGCCCGTCAGCTGAAAATCCCTGCCATTCAGGTCCGGTTTCAGTGAACCGAGCTGTCGCTGAAGTTCAACGAAAAGAGCGTCGGCCAATACTGGCAGATCCTGAACCTCGGCCAATGGAGCATCCGTGACCAGAATCAGATGTTTCGATTCGAGCACCCTGAGTCCACAGGATTCCAGTTTGTCTCGATCCAGCACAGGACGATCGTCCGGCAGCCGGAATTCGTCAGCAAAGATCTCCTCGCGATCTGCGAATCCAAGGTTGAGCATCAGTGCAAAAAGAGACATCGCCAGAATTCTGGCGATGTCTCGAACAACACTGAGTGCGCAACAAATCCGATCGGTAAAGTTGTCAGATCGTGGCGACATAACCGTTCCCGCAATAGTTATTCAGGCAGCGGTTTGTCCTTGGTTTCCGGAGCAAACGGCAGAGCAACGAGCCCAATCAGAAAGATCGCACACATAGTAACACCGGCGTAACGGAAGGAGGTGGCTCCTTCAAAGCCCGGACCGGAGTAAACATTCCGAATGAGCTTGCCGAGCGTAAACGGTCCGAGGGCCGCTACGAATCGTCCGACGTTATAGCAGAACGAGGTCCCGGTACTGCGAAGTCGAGTAGGGAACAGTTCCGGGAAGTAAACCGCATAACCTCCGAAGATCGACAACTGGAAGAAGCCCATCAGAGGAACCATCCAGAAGATGTCATAAACGCCGTTGAACTTGCCCAGATTCCAGAACACGTTCATCGTGGCAAACATGGCACCGATCAGACAGATCGCGAACGTCGGGCGACGTCCAAGATACTGGCTTACGTGGCTGAACATGTAGATGCCGAAAAATGCCCCACAGTTAAGAACCAGCGATGTAATGCCGGACCACTTTTTGAGAGTTGCATCCAGTTCCGGACCTTTCAAGCCCTCAGCCTCAAACACGGGCTTGAAGACCTCGCGCTGCAGGTCCGGAGTAAAGAAGCCGATGCCCCACAAACCAATCACTCCGGCACTGGCCAGCAAAAGACCGATCAGGGCTCGATAGCGCAGTTCAGGATCTCCGAACAGCTCACTGTACGATCCCAATTGTTTCTTGACGCCATCGGTCGTCGATGCCGACTGCCAGCGTTCTGGTTCTTTCAGACGACGACGGACAACCAGAGACAACAGGGCCGGAGCTGTGCCGATCAGAAACATCGTCTGCCATGAGGTTCCGGCCATTCCGATCAGAGCGGCCGTGATATTGCCCACAGCAGAAAGAGCCTGCAGCAAACCCAGTGCATGAGGTCTGGCGCGTGATGGCATGACTTCCGCCACCAGCGAAACTCCCACCGCAAACTCACCTCCTACACCGAGTCCTGTCAGAAATCTCCAGAAGCAAAAGTCCCAGAAGCCCGTGGAGAATGCGCTGATCCCGGTAAACACGGAGTACACAATGATCGTGATGAGCATTGTTTTCACACGTCCCCAGCGATCACCGAGTACACCGAAGATCAGGCCACCGGTCGCCCATCCAATCAAAAAGATGGATGTTGCGTAACCGCCGTGCTCTTTGCGTGTAGCACTGAGTTCATCATTTCGTGCCTTATCCCAGGCCGCAATTCGTTCCTTGTGTTTGTCTTCCGCTTCTCCTGGCTCAGCCGCTGGTGGGTCGGCGGGTTCCATCTGAATCAACTCGTTCATCGCCAGTGGTCGAGCCAGCGTGAACAGTTGCTGGTCCATCGTGTCAAACAACCACCCGAGGGCGGCGACAACGAATACGAACCAGTGATAGCTGTTTAGTTCCTTGTACCAAGGTCCAGTGGCTTTTGAGGAAGGCTCATCGTTGGAAGGAGGAATGTCGGCGTGCAAGGATCGGTCTCCCGAAGACGGCCGGAGGCCATCTGCTTGTGCAGGGGTCGCAGAAATCAGGGCAGAGGATGCTCGATCTTCCTCGAAAGGAATGCCGAACGCTCCGCACTCTGTCAAATCAGGCGACCTGGTTCAACCGACACAGGGCATTCCCGGGCCATGCGGGGATAATTTGATGGACTGAGCAGTCCTTTCTCCGCAGAACGGTGCGAAGTCCATCACTTGCCTGGCGAAAGTCCCCGCCGTAGCAGCAATTCCGGGTAATCCACTTTGACCAGATACAGCCCTTCAGCGGGCGCCGTGATTCCAGCCTGAGCACGGTCCTGCGACTGAATGATGTGCCGCACAAATTGCGGCTCATATTTGCGGCGGCCGACTTCCATCAGCGTGCCCACGATGGCTCGAACCATGTTGTACAGGAATCCATCAGCCATGACTTCGAACACGATTAATGGGCGATCAAAGTTTTGATAAGTGCGACCGTGGACAGGGTTCCATTCATGAGGCGATGACCAGGGTTGCCAGCCTTCGATGCGCTGGATAGTCGCCTCCATGATGTTTCGTACACTGCTCGACTTGTTCGGATACTGAGTTTCAAAGCAGCGGAAATCATGAGTGCCCAGCAGGTATTGAGTCGCCTCGGCCATCAAATCCACATCAAGATGAAATCGGCACCGATGGACGAAGCGGTTCAGAAACGGCGGTACGACATCACTGTCACAGATCACATAGCGGTAGCGTTTCTTTGCGGCTGAATACGTTGCATGAAATGCTGACTCAACGTCTGCGGCACTGACGATCGTGATATCTTCCGGCAGATAACGTTGCAGGCCTCTTCGGACATTCTCTATCGGAATATTGCAGTCCGAATGAAAATTGGCCACCTGCCCAAGCGCGTGAACGCCGGCATCCGTTCGTCCCGCGCAGAAGACGCGAGGAGATTCGCCGGTCAGACGCTGGACAGCTCGCTCCACACATTCCTGGACGGACAGTCCGTTGGGCTGAACCTGCCAGCCACGATAGGCCGTCCCGTCGTAAGCAATAGTCAACATGATATTGCGGCGAGCTGACGGGTTCTCTTCTGGTTGCGTAGTTCCGGAATGGACTTCGTCATCGCTGTCCGGATTGATTGGAAACATAGACATCAGAAAACGAGCCAATCACAACAGGCCAAAAGAAATGATGATTTGAATATTCGGTTCAACAGTAGTCGAGAGCCAGCGACTGCGATGTCAGGTTGTCGCCGGCTGAATCGTTGTTCATCGCAGAGAAGAATTTTGTCGGAGAATTCCGCCGAGTGTACACGAATTCTGAACTCCGGAAGCATCAGCGTCCAGCTCCCGGCAGATTATGCCGCTCTGCAAATTCACAGACAACGCCTGGAATGAATCTGCGGGTTGAGCAACGAATTCGAATTCTGTTTGTTGCTCCGTAAGTTGTCTTCGAATGATTCTCTTTTTCTCATCGGCTCGGCGGCAGGCGGCGTCTGATGAGACTCGATCGCCGAAGACACTACGGAGGTCTGTCTCAAATGCCGCCAATTCGCGGAAGGTACTGGACAGATCAAGGTTCATTGCCCATTCTGATTCAGAGCACACGGATGTCGCTCAACATCAACGTAACACACCGCTGCGTCTGGCGACTTGATCGCCGAGCGGCAGTTTGCACGCCTTGCTCACACCGAGCAAAGTTGGTGGTGTTACTTGCCGTGTTGATGTTGAGCCCAGGCTGCTCTTCAAACTATCACTGGCGAAAGACGGTTGCCAATGATACTTCAGTGGTCAATTCCATCTCCCGGAAGGTAGATGAGCCGCAGGTGGAGATCATGCAGGCGGCATTAACATCCGCTCCCATCACCATGCGAGATCGGGACCGCCTTGAGTCGCTGGTCTATATGGAATTAACGCTCCGACAGACGCTCGAAATCGCGATGCAGAACTCACAGGTTCTCCGCGAACTTGGTGGTGTCGCACTGAAGAACCCCGATACGATTTCAACGAAGTACAACAGCGCTCTGCGCGAAACCGATCCTCGTTATGGTATGGAGTCTGCCCTGAGTGCGTTCGATGCGCAGTTGGCGGCGACGGCCTACTTCAACAACAAGGATCAGACGTTCAACAATCCGTTCTTCTCCGGCGGGACCAATACTTTTCAGCAGGACCTGAATGACTATTCGATGGAGCTGAGTAAACGGACGGTGACCGGTTCGCGTCTCGCGCTTCGAGGCATCAGCAGTTACGACGCCAACAATGCACCCAGCAATACGTTCCGGAGTGCTTGGGATAGTTACGTCGAAGGCGAAATCCGGCAACCATTGCTTCAGGGTGGTGGCATGGAATTCAATCGAATTGCCGGCCCCGGGGCGACCCCAGGTGTCTATAACGGTCTCTTGATTGCTCGTGTCAACAACGATATTTCACAGACCGATTTTGAAGTTGCGGTGCGTGACTATGTCAGTAACGTGGTCAATGCCTATTGGGATCTCTACTTCGCCTATCGAGATCTCGATGCTCGCAGCGAGGCGATGAAGCGATCACTGATTGCCTGGAATCAGCTCAAGGCTAAAGCAGAGAATGATCTGGAGTCTGAAGCCCGAGTGGCTCTGGCCAGTGAACAATACTATCGCTTCAAGGCCGAAGTGGATGATGCGCTCACCGGACGAGTCGTTCAGGGGACTCAGAATCGCAACGGCAGCACCGGAGGAACTCTGCGCGGGTCCAGCGGCGTGCAGGTGGCAGAACGTCGTCTGCGGCTTCTGATCGGCATGCAGATCAACGATGATGAACTGATCCGCCCGGCCGAAGATCCTTCCGAAGCAGAGGTGATTTTCTACTGGGATACAGTGATGCAGGAAGCTCTGATGCGCCGGCCTGAACTGCGTCGCCAACAGTTGACGATTCATAAACGTCAGATGGAACTCCTGGCCGCTCGAAACTTTCTGAATCCACGGCTCGACACGGTGGGCCGTTATCGGTTTCGTGGCTTTGGAGATGACCTGCTGGCTTCGTCCGGACAGTCTTCATCGGTCGGGAATATGGCTGATGCGAAAAATCAGGAATGGTACGTCGGACTGGAGTACACCGTTCCGCTGGGATATCGCAAGGGACATTTGGCTGTTTCAAATGCCGAGATGCTGTTGACGCGAGACCGCGCAATTCTGCAGGCGCAGGAGCGTGAGGTCGTTCACGATCTTAGTAACGCCATCGCCGATGCGGCGCGAGCTTACGAAGCAGTCAGGAATGCCGAGAACCGCCTTAATGCCGCGAGCAATGTTCTGACAGCCTACGAAACGCAGGAACAGAACGACATGGATGTCGATATCGATCGCCAGTTGGATGCTCAGCGTCGAGTTGTCGAGGCGGAGATACGCTACTACCAGGCCAAAGCTGAGTACGCAGTTGCACTCAAGAATGTGCATCTCGAAAAAGGCAGCCTCATGGGCTATACCGAGCTGCACATCCTTGACGGCGTTGTCCCCGTCATCAAAGAACAGGTCGCGGTTGCGAAGACTGAAAACAGCTCGGAGCCACCGGAGGCCGAGGCTTCTGAAGTCGCGCCAGTTCCCTAGTGCCAGCACACTAAAGCTCACTGCGTCTGCTCTCATCTGCGATTGGCCTCGCCTGCGGTCATTCGTCTGACGAACTACGAACTGACGTTCCGCATGCACACGGCGGCTCCGGACTTGATTCGCATTGACAATGAAACTGCGGCGACTCGGGAATTGCATGGCGTCGACAATGAATCGACGGCGAGGCTCTGACGCATGTGCCTGCTGGCCCGACGCATTGAGGACAGAGGTGGCGTAGAAGGCGGCGAGGCCAGCGGTTGTACAGACGAACTGGGTTCTCGTGCTGTGGAGAGAAAAGTCCATGTGCATGATCTGCACGCCACGATGCTGGCCTTACTGAGTTTTAATCACGAGCGACCGACGACAGACGGATGTGTTTGGTCATGTGGTGAAGGACGTCGTTTCCTGAGTGTCGTCGCGGGATCGCTCAACGTCATCAACAGTTCTTTCGCCTCACAAAGCCGCACCAAAAGGACAAGTCAAGCGGGAGACCTCGTCGCGCAGTTAGAACAGCCGTGTGCCCAAAGCGACGCATCATGAAGCTGCGGTGAATTCAGCATCTCCCGGTATCAACCAGCTCCAGGTCGGCAGGCTACTGGAGCCAAAACAAAGCCCGGGTTGGTTTCGCCATTCGGAATTGTCAACAAACTCTTCCGACACCGTTGTGTCGGACCAGAGCGTTGAAGCGAGGTCCGGTTCACTCCTTCTGTCGTGACCACCAGAGCAGGGACCAGCTGAGTCGAACATCGCTTTGGCCGATGTGATCGGAGGGTACTGGCGCCATGCCCACGTAGCGGCGACTTCACAGCTCAAATTCTGTCATCCCGACTTGAATCCCGTACCGCTCGCCCAAATGAATTGGGGCGAGCTGTTTTCGTTTGGCAGTCAACGACTTGCGTGTTCGTCGCTATCCGCAACGCAGGTTCAAAACGCAATCGAAATCGCTTCTCTCACACCCGTTTTTCAACTCTCGATTCCTGAACTAAGTTATCCGGTTTAAATCCATTCGCCCGTCTCGTGAATTTTTCAGCCAAAACACTATCTTTCGTCCTTCCTGAATGTTTTGGACCCGACACGTTTCTTTTAGACTCAAAGAGGAGCAATGCTCATGGCTGGTACGAACTCGATTCTCGCAGATAAACTGCACGAGTACCCCCAACAAAATTTGATCGATGGGGCCAGCGACGGCATCGCTACGGTTCTTGATAACTGTCTCGACAAGAACGGCGGAGTCTTCCAACTTCTCCACCGCTACGCCGGCCGAACATTTTGTACCCCAGGCAAACGCCTTCGCCTTGATGCGAAATCATACTATCCGGACTACATGGGCGGGACCGGTCTCGATGAACTTTGGATGTGTTGCACCGTTCCCATCGTGACGGGCGTGATCGACACCAGAACGAACAAGGCCCCGTTTCGCGAAGGGGAAGCGCATGTTCTCACTTCGGACGGACAGGTAATCTCGCTCCAGAATTTGATCTCCGCCAATCCAAAGGCAGTCCTCGGCGACAAGGTGACAGCCCTTTCGAAACAGCTCTTTGGCAACGTTACCTGGCCGATTGTTTCGAAGAAATTCGACAATCTGAATCCAATTCCGCATCACCTTCACTGGTCGAAGTGGGAAGTCTATGACATCAATTCTTTTGACAATCCCGGAGTCAGTCCATCGCATTATCACACCACGGCAATGGGTCTGTACCCGTTCGTGACCAGGGATCAGTTCCTCGCCTGCATGAAGCGGTTTGGAAAAGGCGAGTACAATGGGGTTCGGCATTTGTCGCCGCACACGATGATGCATATTGATAACGGCTTCGTGATGCCCAATGGCGTACTGCATTCACCAACAAACCTTTGCACCCACGAACTGCACGTCACCATGGACGAGCACTTCCTCGCCGAAGATCTTACGCTTGACGGACGTATCGGTGCGAAGGATGCGTTTTACGCTTGCCGGGAAGAGGACTATCCGAAGGCTCGACATGAAGACTGGGAATACCTGGTTGAGAAGTTCGACTTCGCAGCGAACCAGGATCCGGATTTCGTCCTGAAGAATTCCCGTCCGGCGATCCTGGCCGAAGAATTCAAGGGCAACGGCGTCGACGCAAAGTGGATCGTGTACGGGAATTTCCTCGGCGACCAGAAGTGCTCGATTCTCCGGCTCATCGTGGAGCCCGGTGCAAAGACAACTTTCCGTCCCGAGTGCCCCACGATGTTCCATACGAACGGCGGCAGCGGTCGCGTTGGAAAGCTCGCCGTGCGTTATCACCAGAATATGGTTCTCGGCGAGATCTATCCCGAGATCGGATTCATCACACAAGCAGCGCTGGCGAACGGCGGTGTGGAGATCGAGAACACGGGAACAGAACCGCTCGTGTTGACGTTTGACTTCCCGCAGAACGCCCACAGCAGGACGCCAGGCGTTGCCTCTGCTTGATCGTACCCGAACAGCGTTTTCGCCTGGCTATTGAGAAAACCTGTGCGGCAAAGTCTAAACGTCGAATGAGCAAACTCATTCGGGAGCCCGGTTGCTTCGACCGCTTCGTCCGTCCGGGGCGCGGCGGTCGCAGGCTCACGTCCTTTCACTCTGATTTTTGCCTGACCCGAACTGTCCCGATGGACGACTATTGAAAGGATTTGATCTTCTCTACCGGCGCCACTCAGCTTTCACCGTTCCGGCGATTCACGTCGTTCTGAAGTGACTCGACCCCGCTACCATCGACTGCGGAAAGAAACTGATTGATCAGTCCTTCCGGGGCGTTGACGATGTGTTGCGGGCCTGGGAACGTGCCGCTCTTGACATCGTCGATATAGTCCCGAAACCCGTTGACTCGCTCGACCTGAATCGCCTGCTCCATCTTGTAGAGGTCTCGATACTGTTTTGTGTGTCGAGGATAGGGCGGAGCATGACAGCCAAGGATGTCTTCGGCGAACATGAACTGAATGTCGCCGCCGCTGCCGGCGCCAATCGACGAGGTGACGAGGCGAGTCCGTTTGGAGATTTCCGCGAGCAACTGAGCTGGCACGACTTCAACTTCAACGGCCCAGGCTCCTGCTTCTTCGAATGACTTAATCTGTTCGAAGATCCACATCGCTTCTTCAATCGTTTTGCCGACCGCCCTGAGTCCTCCCGTCCACGTACTCAGGCGAGGCACCAGTCCGGCGTGCGCTTCCACGGGAATGCCAGCATCAGAAACAGCCCGAATCAGTTTCGGTCCCCATTGGCACATGATTCCATCGGCGCCAGCCTCCATCGCGATGTAGCCAGCTCGGACCGCTTCGTCCGCAGTCGCAATCTTTGTCAGCCCGATGCAGAACGTCATGAACGTATGGGGTGCTGCTTTTCGCATCGCGATTGCTTCAGCCGGATTCGCTGGATCAAACTTGACCTTCAGCGTATCGATGCCCGCCTCTTCGGCTGCCACGGCCTCCCTGGTTGTGAAGGGCATGGTCTCGGTGAGAATAGTTTTGCCCTTCAAATCTCTGAGATGTTTCACCGTGTAATTGCGGGTTGCGTATTCTCCGCCCAGAGTCATCGTTCGGTGGAGTCCTCGCTTGTGAGCGTCTCTGGGCGCCAAGGCGCCAAACGGGTGTTCGTCAGATTTCATGGGTTTCGCAGACATAGAAACAGTGTGGAAAGACTTGTGTCGGCAATGAGATTCTCGATTCGTCTGCACAATTTCAACCGAGACAGCCCACGAGCCCCTCCAAAACAAGAGCCTGATTGTTCGCTACAGACCCAGAACAGATGACTCATGCGATTGCTCTAACCCACACTGGTCATATCGGCACGAGGTCGTGCGAGTGTGTCGGATCGGCGCAGTGACGAACGGGATCGAATGCCGCCTCTTCCAATGTGACCGGAGCAGGATGCGGATAGGCACAAATACGCATCGCATCGTCTCCTTGGGCTCGATGCAATTTTGTGAAGCGAGATGTTGAGGAGATAGTTTGCTCCATGGAGGATTCGTATGTGCCATTGCAATCGCCCGCCGTTCTGCAGTCGCGATAACCGCCAGCCTTCGATTTGTCCTTCAAATAGACTTGGGAAATGACCAATTATCGATTGAGGCAGGCGACGCAGGAACGGCGTCAGGAGAATGCAAAACAGGTTGTCATTCTGTCTACACACCGCACGCTGGCTTCCGTCAGACGGCCTGCCTCATCCGGAAAACCTCGAAAAGAGTCGAACCGCAACATATCGCATGTGGATGATTATGCGAGCCTGCCCGGTAGAGGTGAATGTCCTGCTTCTGCAACTCAGAAATCTGATCGAGTCTGCGGATTGAACCGTGGCGAGTTTGAGGCTCGAAGCGATGGAGTTCACTCAATGGCGGATTCCCCACTGACTCGAGCAGAATATTTATGGAATTAACGGTGTGACTGGAACATGCTCCCGGGCATCATTACTCTGGCACTTCACTGGTGAATTTTTAGACCTCATGGCCGCATTTTCTTTGAAGGGTTGCGTTGTCTATGCGTTTATTCTGTTTGGCAACGATTGTACTTTTCGTTACCGCTCCCGCCTTTGGGCAGTCGGTTGAGCAGTCGAATCGCGTGAACCTGCCGGTTGCAGATCCTGCGTTTAAAGGAAAGATCGGGGAGACGTTCCGTGATTCTATCCCGAGCTTCCCGCAGCCTCTGAGAGCTCCCGAGGCGAGTCCGAATGTCCTGTTGATTCTTCTGGACGACGTCGGCTTCGGAATGTGTTCGACCTTTGGTGGCCCCGTAGCCACGCCACATCTTGATCAACTGGCCGACAATGGACTGAAGTACAACCGTTTCCATACGACCGCGCTTTGCAGTCCGACTCGCGGAGCACTGTTGGCGGGACGCAATCATCATTCCGTCGCGACTGGAGTCATCATTGAGATGGGAACCGGCTATCCCGGGTACACGGGAATCATCCCGAAAAGTACGGCGCTGGTGTCAGAGACTCTGCGTGACAATGGTTACGCAACCGCGATGTTCGGCAAATGGCACAATACGCCAGAGCCTGACATTAGTCCGGCTGGACCATTCGATCGATGGCCCACTGGCCTGGGATTCGACTATTTCTATGGCTTTAATCAGGGCGAAACGCATCAGTACTATCCGACAATCTACCGCAATACAACCTGGGTTCCTCAGCCGAAGTCCCCGGAGGCGGGTTATCATTTCACGGCTGACATGACGGATGAAGCCATCGCGTGGACTCGAAATATCCGTGCGGCTAACCCGGACAAACCCTGGTTCAATTATTTCAGCACCTCTGGCATTCATGCGCCACATCATGCTCCAAAGGAATGGCGAGACAAGTTTGTCGGGATGTTTGATCACGGCTGGGATAAGCAACGCGAACTGACCCATGCGAAGCAGCTGGAAATCGGCATCATTCCCAAGTTGACCAAACTGACGCCTCGTCCCGAGAGCGTTCCTTCGTGGGACAGTCAGCCGGCAGATGCACGCAAGGTGTATTGTCGACTGATGGAGAATTACGCAGCGTACATGGCCTA
>CAIXQV010000674.1 GCA_903921605.1 uncultured Planctomycetaceae bacterium
CTCCCGTGGCGAATTTCGAGCGGACCCCGAGGCGGCCGGAAAGCTGCTGGCGATCGGGGAATCGAAACGCAACGAGCAACTGGACGCGATCGAACACGCGGCATGGACCAGTCTGACACTGGCCGTGATGAATCTCGACGAAACACTGACGAAGGAATAACAATGAATCCGTTGCATGAAAGTTCTTTGCACGTCGGACGTCGTGAATTCTTTGGACGTTCAGCGGCTGGTCTTGGTACCGCAGCATTAGCGTCGCTGCTGGCTCGCGATGGTCTGGCAGCGGAACGTTCTGGCGGGTTGCCGGAGCTTCCTCATTTTACGCCGAAGGCAAAGCGGGTGATCTATCTGTTTCAAAACGGCGGACCGACACATGTCGATCTCTTTGATTACAAACCCAAGCTGATTGAGATGCACGGTCAGCCGCTGCCTCAGGAATACATCGGCGAAAAGCGTTTCAGTACAATGACGGGCAACACGGCGGGAAAGGTCATGCTGGCTCCCGTGGAACCGTTTCGTCAGCGTGGTCAGTCCGGAGCATGGGTCAGCGACTTTCTGCCATACACAGCAAACATCGCTGACGAGCTGTGCTTTATTCACAGCCTGCACACAGAACAGGTGAACCATGCGCCGGCGATTCAGTTTCTGCTGAGCGGTGGGGAGCTGCCAGGAAGACCGACAGCCGGTGCGTGGCTCAGCTACGGGCTCGGGAGTGACAATGACACGCTGCCTTCGTTCTGCGTGATGACGAGCGTCAGCAAGGGCACATCCTGCGGGCAGATCTTCTACGATTTTTACTGGGGCAGCGGATTTTTGCCGTCGCGATTTCAGGGCGTCAAATTTCGCGGCAGCAGCGATCCGGTTCTGTATTTGAATAACCCGGATGGCGTGAGCTCATCGATGCGTCGCAAGTGGCTGGACGACATCGCCAAGCTGAATGAACTGAAGTTAGCTGACTATGGGGATCCGGAAATTGCGACTCGCATCGCGCAGTATGAAATGGCGTACAAGATGCAGTCGAGCGTTCCGGAACTCACCGACTTCAGTGACGAAACGGAGGCGACTCTGGCCTTGTACGGACCGCAGGTGAAGGAACCTGGCACCTTCGCTTACAACTGCCTGATGGCTCGCCGCCTTGCTGAACGAGGCGTGGGGTTTGTGCAGCTGATGCATGCTGGTTGGGATCAACATGGCAGCGTCACGACGGAGTTGTATACGCAGTGCAAAGACACGGATCAGCCTTCTGCCGGTCTTATCCAGGATCTGAAGCAGCGCGGGTTGCTGGAGGATACTCTGGTGATCTGGGGCGGCGAATTCGGACGCACTCCGTTTCTGCAGGGCAACATCAATGATCGACCAAAATGGGGACGTGATCATCATCCGTATGCGTTTTCGCTATGGATGGCCGGTGGCGGTGTGAAAGCCGGCATGCAGTATGGAGAAAGCGATGATCTTGGCATCAACGTCGCGAACAACGGCGTGCATGTTCATGATTTTCAGGCCACGCTGATGCATCTGTTGGGCATCGATCACGAGCGCCTGACGTATCGTTTTCAGGGCCGAGATTTCCGCCTGACAGATGTTCATGGCCATGTTGTTGAGGCTGTGCTGGCGTGACCAGAGAGAGTACCGTACGACAGTATCAGTACTTCGGAAAGATGGCGGGCGTCGGGAATCGTTCTTCAAGGCTGGATGCGTCGTTTAGGAATTCTTCACGAGGGACCTGGACCTGAGGCCAGCTGTTGGGGCGGATTCGCACAACACGGCCGGGGCGGATTCCTTCGATGATCAGGTCGGTCTCAAAGCGGATCTGAATTCCACTACTGCCGGTCGGAGCTTCGCCGGGCAGTTGAGTGACATCCAGAATCGTTCCTCCGGACGCCATATGCGCGGGGCCGTAAGCGCCGTGAGTATGCTTGAGGGTGTTCTCAACCGCGTTCATCATGGCCGGCACGTCCTTCTTGAAGTCGGCGTAGAGCGACGCGTCCATTCCGCCGAACAGAGTCGCGGTCACGGTGGCACGGCCAAACCTGCCGTACTCGACGTTGTCAATAAACGCCGGCATCCAGCGGCTGCGAATGAATGCCTTGTGTACTTCGGTCTGATTCCTGGCAGCTCGGTGCATGGAGTCGTCGTCGAGCCAGATGTCGGAAATGTGAAACCGGGTAAACACACCGTCGGGCGTTGGTTTCCAGGTGATCCCGAGCATGGCGACCTGACTGTCAAGGCTTGTCTTTCCCTGCGCAGGCCAAATTCCTTCGGTGATCATGTCTTCGACCAGCAGCATCTCGCGGCCCCGCCAGATGCGCGTTGCTGCGTCGAACGGGAGAGATTCCGTGGAAGGCTTCTCGTCGCTTCCTTCACGGTGCTCGCGGGATGCCAGGATCATTCCGGCGCTGTTCTGCAGTTCAACTTCCTTCAGTTTCCAGACTAATCCATTTCGCAGGCAGAAGCTGGGTTCATCCTCCAGCAGCAGGACATGGTTTTCAGCGGGGGCAATGCCGGCCCCGCGATTATGATTGCCATCCTGGGATTTGTTGTCCACCGGCAGCACTGGCACCGCAGATGTTGTCGGATCCGGCGGAAGAAACGCATGAGCATGCATCACGGTTCCCAGCGGCACGTCACGAAGATCCGCTGGTGCTCCATGATAACGCACAATCCCATAAGGCAGCATCGCGAAGGGATGAGGGTCGTTTCTGAAGAACATGCCTGAGCCCTGCAACCGTATGCTGCCACGGCGGTTGGGATGATCAACGAAGGCGAGTTCACCGCGATAGACGTGGGCCTTTTCGAGAGTAGGGAACTTTCCCGCCCGCGGCCGAAAGGGCTCGTCGGCTGCGATTGCGGTGGATAGTGAGAGGAGGAGTAAGAGCGAGGGCAGGAGATGTTGGCGCAGGGTGAGACGGAAAGCAGGAAGGAGATTAGGATTAAGAATAAGATTAAGATTAGGATGATGATTGATCATATTTTGCGATCTGGTGAGTTGGAGCGGATGAGCCCAATGAGCATTGAGACGATTTCGATCAATAGTGCTTTGCCATTTTCGGCGGTTTCAGAATTGATCTTCTTTTTGGCGAGCAGGACATCCAGGCAGGCGGCACATTCCAGGGCAGAACCGCGCGCTGTGTCGAAATACTTGCATCGATCTTTGGGTGTCGATTTTCCATTGCCCTCGGCGATATTCAAGGGGACTGAGGTTGAAGCTCGATCGAGTTGATCATAAACCGCAGTCGACTTCGGAACCGACTCGAGCAACTCCGCTGCCCAGGCAGCGAACTTGATCGAATGCTGGTACACAGTCAGTTTCTCATGGTCAAACTGCTTCATCACATCCTCCCATCAACTGCCCCAATCATAATCCTAATCTTCTTCTTAATCTTGATCTTGATCCTGCTCGCCAACACTCTCCCATCAAATCTCAATCCCGTTATTACTATCCCCAAACCCGTCCGTCTCCACTCCCATTTTCTGAGCCATCAGAAGCAGCAGGTTGCTCATGTGAGCATCAGGGTTTGCGGGGCGGCTGCAGAGAGAATAATGTTCGGACGGTTTGTCGAGCTGATAACCCTGGAAGTGGCCCTGATTGAAGTCGAGATGGCTGCCGTGTTTAAGACCGAGATCTGAGCCGCCGGCCAATACAAGTGGCAGATTGGCATTGCCGTGACTGTGTCCGTAGGTCATGCCACTTCCAAACAAGGCCATCGTGGAGCCCAGCATAGGGTTTCCGTTGAAATCGTTCGTCTCGCTCAGTCTTGTCAGGAAGTAGCTGAACTGTTCGATCGCAAACGTATCGTAGTTTGTAAGCTTCTCCATGTAGCCCTGATCACCCCCGTGGTGGCTGAGCTGATGGCGGGATTCGGTAATGCCGATCTCCGGGATGGAGAATGCATCACCTTCGCCGCCGAGACTGAATGTGGCGACTCGCGTGAGGTCCGTCTGGAAGGCAAGCAGAATCAGGTCGTAGACAGTTCGGAAATAGTCACCTGCCATCGTCGCAGCGATGTCACGATTCGTCCGTTTGCGATCAGCTTCTGAAATGACTGGCAAGGGGGTGTCGAGCCAGGCATCAGCGCGGCGTGTGCGGATTTCGGCTTCTCGGACGGATGTGAGATACTGGTCGAGTCGGCCTTTATCGGCGGTTCCCATTCTCTGCTCAAGCTGACGTACTTCAGCGAGGTTGTCGTCGAGTATGCTGGCTTTGCGGCGCAGTGCTTTTCTCTGAGCATCCCTGCCGCCTTTGGGCTCTTCGAACAGGCCCGCAAAGATCTCACTGCAGCGCCGCATCGCGGGAAGACCGACACCGTCCGCGGTCCAGGCGAGCGATCCTCCGGTGAGAGCGATCTCCAATGACGGGTAACGAGTGTGCTGCGATGTGATCTCGGAGATCTTCTGGTCTACGGAAATCGTGTTGCGCTCTGAAGGCCCAATCTTGCCGCCGGTGAGCCACACATTGATGCAGTTATGGTGATGGCCGAGGCTGCCAGGATGATGGAGTCCGCTGATCGGCGTAATAACGTCGCGGTGCTTCTCCAGCGGCTTGAGCGATCGGGAGAACTGATAATCCTTGCCCGTCGTCGTGATCTGATAGTTGAGTGAATGAACTCCGTTGGCCAGATAAATGAAGGCGGCTCTGCGAGGCGACTCGTTGTTCGTCTCCTCGGCCCTGAGCGGAACCATGCATTCAAGAAACGGCAGAGCGATGCAAGTCCCGGCCGCACGAAGAGCGTGACGACGATCAATAAGCCACGACTGGGGGAGAAAGTTCATGGTTGCTCCGGGGGTGGGGTTTAGGATTAAGATGAAGATAAAAATTAGGATTGAGGGTTTGGGAGGAGTGATGAGGAATGATTATCGTTTCCTCAGGAGCTCTGAAGTCGCCACGGCTCGGATCATGTCTCTCACTCCGTATCCGGTTTTTCTGGCTTCGTCTGCAATCAGTTGCAAATCATCTTCGTCGTCAACGGTCAGGACTCGGCGGAGGGCGTAGGTGCAGAGTTGTTCGATGAAGGCTCGGGCGATACTGTCCTGGTCTTCGATCAGCAGGCGTTTGAAGTCCACCGCGTTCTCGAAAAGTCTCCCGTCGGGCATCTTTCCTGTCGCATCGACAAGCGGATCTTCTCCAACACCGGTTGGGACATGTTCGCGAGTACGCCACTGTCCGATCGCGTCGTACTGATCAAAGGCCAGACCGAGCGGATCGATGTTTCGATGACAGGCCGCGCAGTTTGCGTTGCTTGCATGAGCTTCGATTCTCTTCCGGATCGTAATCTTGTTGCCCGTAGGCGGAACCGGTTCAATCGGATCAACGTTGGCCGGAGGTGCGGGCGGAGTTCGGTTGAAGATCGCCTCGCTGAGCCAGACGCCTCGGTGCACCGGTCGATGACGAGTGCCATCGGAGGTCAATCCAAGGACCGCTCCCATCGTCAGCAGACCGCCACGATGGTCTTCCGGCTTCAGCGAGACACGATGAAATCCGTCCGCCTTCGGTTCCGGCAGCCCGTAGAAATCACAGAGCCTCGCATTCGCCATCGTCCAGTCAGAATCGAGGAAGCTCGCCAGCGGAAGGTTCTGAGAAACGACTTCCCGGAAATACTCCACCGGCTCAGCACGCAGGCTCGTTTCGAGCCAGTCATCGTAGACCGGATAGAGACTCTTGTCGGGCGGGAACATGCCGACTCGGTGAAGTTGCAGCCATTGCCGGGAGAAGTCGTCAATGAAGCGGTTGATCCGGCTGTCGGTCAGCATTCGATCCACTTGCTGTGCGAGAATTTCCGGGTGGTGCAGGCTTGTGGCCTGCGTTGGAGATTCTGCTGGCAGGTTGGAAACCTGCCCTACGTTGGCTGCGGCAAGCAGTGTTTCATCGGGCATCGAACTCCACAGAAAGTAAGAAAGCCGTGACGCGAGTTCCCAGTCCGTCAGGCGTTCTCGTGTGGCGGGATCGCCTTCGACCAGATAGATGAAGTTTCTGGAAGTGAGTATGCCCTGCATGGGAACTCGAAATGCCTCCGCCATCGTCGCGCCTGCGTCGAGTTCCTCGCGGCAGGACTGCACGTAGTTGGCCAGTTCATCAGGGCTGACCGGTCGTCGCCAGGCTCGTTCCGCGAATCGCTGGAGGTGTTCGGTAATGATTTCCTGCGTCGCGTTGTCCGGTGGCACGATGCCTGCTCTGCGGCTTTTCTCTTCGTCCGTCTGCAGGGGGCCGTCCCATTCAATCCAGTCGAGCAATACCGTGGAGAACAGACCGTTCCCTTTGTCGTCGAACATCTGTGGAGCGTTCGGGTTCAGCAGCAGAGTTTCGCTGCTGTGAGTAAAGATGTAAGAACTGCTGGCCAGAGCATTCCGAAACGCCGCGCCGCCTCGCCGATCAACGCCGTCGGTCGCTACGACGCAGAAGTGCAACTGAGTCGGCATCTCAAGGAACACTTCGAACTCATAGACCTGCGGGCTGTCTTCCGGAGCTGTTATGTCAAATTCGATCAGACCATCCACCGTCTCTTCGCTGGTTTCCTTACCGATGCTCAGATGAGCCGGCTGACCACCAGGCGGTCGAATGCCGCTGGCCTGAAGTCGCATGCGATAGAGCCCGCTGTGTTCCGGCCCCGTCTTTCCGAACCAGTGCGAAGAAAGAGCGTTCTGGACTCGGCCGGGAAACAGAAGGTATCGCAGAGGTCGTTTGATCCCAAATCGATCCAGAGCTTCCTGCTGCTCCTTTCCACCGCCATAGCGAAGTTCCGCAGCCGTCTGCCGGACCTTGCGTGCTTCGCCAGATGTGGCCGGGTAAGCACGATCAAGCACAATCTCGGCGGCTCGGTAATAGCGGTCCATGTGCGACGGTGAAAGCGTGAGCTGCGAGCCGATGCGTTCGAAGCCATGCCACAGAGTGTCTTCATTCAGTTCGCCGGGCATCGTCGGATCATAGCGCACCCCCAGCAGATCATACATGGTGTTCTGATACTCCCGGCGGCTCAGTCGATAATGCGCCACTGGCGGCCGTGCGGCCATCCGCATGGCTCGGCCTTCGCGGAGCTTTGCGTCCATGTCCGTCACGAAC
>CAIXQV010000675.1 GCA_903921605.1 uncultured Planctomycetaceae bacterium
CAAACGCGTCCGCAAACATGGTGAAGAGCGAATCTTCACGCACTTCCACATTAAAGATCGCTTTCCCGTCGAGTTGACCATGTACGCGCCGGACAAGGCGTCGTATCAGTTCAAAAGTTCGATCACGGGAAAGGCGATCGAACGGGCGACTCTGCCGGAGTTTGAACAGTTCCTTCAGAAAGAATATCCGGACTTCGATCTGGAGTCGGAAGTGACTGCGGCGGATAACGCGATCGATCGATTTCAGGTTTATCGTTCGCTGCTGATTCCACTGTCCGGTGCTGCTCAGGGACGAGAATATCATCCGGAAGGCGATGTGCTCTATCACTTGCTGCAGTGCTATGTGCTGGCCGTTGACGAGTTACCTTACGATGAAGAATTTCAACTAGCCGCATTACTGCATGATGTCGGCAAGGGCATCGATTCAAAAGATCATGTGAACGCGGGACTGGAAGCTTTGGAAGGTTTTATTACCGAACGAACAGCCTGGCTGATTCGGCATCACATGGATGCTCATCTCATCCGCGATCGCACGATCGGCTTCCGACTGCATCAGCGTCTGAAGGAAAACGAAGACTACGAAACGCTGCTGCTGCTGAACGACTGCGATCGCAAAGGTCGAGTTGCCGGCGCACGAGTCCCCGACCTTGATGATGCACTCGACGAACTTCGCGAGTTGTCACAGGAATAGCTCTGTCACGCGTGCGGTCTTTTGGGATTATCAACCGGAATGAGTCCGCAGGAATCAGCCGTTTCCGTCAACTCCGGAAATCGGGCGAATTCAATTGATCCGAACGGCCAATTCCTGCGTTTGACGGGGCAGTTCCTCCGGGATTTCTTGCTTACGGGTGAGAATTCGTGATGCGTTTTGGTCTGGTAGTCTTCCGCGACAAGCCGGCTGAGACTTCAGCGGCTGGCCTCACTGGCCTGGCGTTGAAACGGATTGCCTAACAGGATGTTGGCGAATTTCGGTGTCGGATGAAATCAGATGAGCACGAACACGAACACCGCAAACACTCCGTCAGAAACCGTAACGGTAGTCTCAGCAAAGGCTGCTGAGTCTTTTGATACGACAGCCCCGGAGATATTCCCATTGGAATCTCCCGGCCCGGAAACTTCCGCCGAAAGAAAGAAGCTCCGCCCATTGAGGTTTGCCACGGGACTATGCCTGACAACCTTCGGAATGGGCATGGTTTTGTGTGTTGGAGTTCGCATGCTGGAAGTTCAGCAAGTCGGAGGAGACTTTGCGCTCTTGATTGTGGCCGGCAGTGTGTTGACCGGGGTTACTCTGCTGGGCGGCGGCTTTGGGCTGATGGCGACAGCGTCTTCGGGCTTTGATGAGCAGGAGTTCGATCGACTGGCTCGCGCTGGGAATATCTCGGCAGTGGTGATGTCGGCAGAAAAGCCTGGCCGCAACAACGATGAAATGGCGGCCTGATTGGCGATGAGTTGCCGAACGAGTAAGTGGTGCAGAAGGCCCGTGGACCACCTGGGCAGGCCAGGTGGGGTTTGTGTGGCCTGCTAACTGAACATCTGCCCGCGGCCGGTTGGTTCGAAAGCATTCTCGTAATGCGTTAATCGAGGTTCGCTTCCATCGTCAGGCCAAAGGATCGACACAATATCGAAGCGAGCGGGCTGTTCGAGCCGGCGATGCTTCTTCAGCCAGGCCAGTGCGGCTCTTGTCAGCTTTTCCTGTTTGCGTCGATCCACCGCTTCAAAGGGCTGACCGTCATCCGCAGACTTACGAGTTTTCACTTCGACGAAAACTGTCGTGGCACCGATCTGTGCGATAATGTCGATCTCGCCAAACTGATTCCGATACTGTTTCGCAAGGATCCGGTAGCCCTGCTTCTTCAGGTACTTAACAGCCGCACGTTCACCGCGATCACCCAGCAGTTTGCGAAGAAGGTTCTTCATTGGCTGCCCCACAGTTCTCGATTCTTCAATGCACCGCGCAGCGAAAAGGCGACTGCCTCAGGAACCCTGATGAGGCAGTCGCCTGTTTCTAGTTTTCTGCTACGTTGGTCAGCCATTCAGACGAGGAATACTGAGAGCGACACGCCCCAAAAAAGCTGCCGCAATTCTTATCCACTCACTGACAGGCTGGCAACGCTACGCTACCGAAGAAGTACAGCCCGCTCTCAATTCGCAGAGTCGCTGACCTGAACTTCCCATGGCTTGGCCTTACGTTCTTTAAGGCGTGTGGCCTTGCCGGTTCGTTCACGAAGATAGAACAGCTTCGCGCGGCGAACGCGAGCATGTCGCTTCACTTCGATATGTGAAATCTTTGGTGAGTTCACTGGGAAGTTTCGCTCAACACCTTCGCCCTGGACGATTCGGCGAACGGTGAAAGATTCTGAAGTGCCAGTTCCGCTGCGGGCGATGATCACGCCGCTGAAGATCTGGATTCGCTCTTTGGTACCTTCAAGAATTCGTGTGTGCACATCAACACTGTCGCCGACGGCAAACTGCAGCGGCTGCTCACGCAGGCTGGACTTTTCCGCAGCGAGAATCAAATTGTTTCGCATGACTGGGGTTCCTTTGAACTTATTCAAACCGAGCAGAGCCAGAGCCGGACTGATCCAGCAGATCCTGGCGGCGTTCCGCCGTTCTCTGCAGGCTCTGAGCCTTCTGCCATTCTTCTATTTTTGCATGATCACCACTGATCAGCACTTCCGGCACTGTCATTCCCCGAAACTCACGAGGTCTCGTGAACTGCGGATGTTCCAGCAAACCGGCGTTGCTGAACGAATCATATCGGCTGCTGGTTTCGTCTCCCAGGACACCCGGAATCAACCGGATGACTGTGTCAACGATCAGCATCGCCGGGACTTCTCCACCATTGCAGATGAAGTCGCCCACCGAAATCTCAGTTGGCTGCAACCCCTGACGGATCCGGTCATCAAAACCTTCGTACCGTCCACAGAGCAACAGCAGTCGAGGCTCCTGAGCGAGCTCCTCAACCAGCTTTTGATCCAATTTTCGACCCTGAGGGGTCATCATCAGTAATCGCCCGGGCAGTTCTGACTGAGCCTGCACAGTTTCGACACAGTCAAAAACCGGCTGACACATCATCAGCATGCCTGGACCACCACCAAACGGCTTGTCATCGATCTGCCGTCGTTTTCCGGGAGCATAGTCCCGGAAATTGTGCAGCTTGATATCTACCAGACCGCGTTCAATAGCCAGTTTCAGGTGACCTTGTCCAAGGTATCCCTCGAACATCTCCGGAAACAGGGTGAGGATATCAAACCGCATAACAGCCGATGTCCTATTTGCTGACTGGAGACCATAGTCGAACTTGTGATTCAGGAGCATCACTCAATTGAAGTGAAACGCCCTGAAGACTTTTGAAGTCCGAACAAGACCCAGCAGCAGTCTGATCCGGATTACTCGGCCGCAGGAGCTTCAGCTTCCGCAGGAGCTGCGACTTCCTTCACCTTTGGAGCAAGCATCGGAGGAGGCGCGAGGGCCTTGCCGAACTTATTCTGCTTCACCTTGCGAATCAGGGCGTTCACCTTTTCGCTTGGCTGTGCACCAACGGACATCCAGTATTCAACTCGCTCAAGATTCAGCTTAACGCGAGCAGACTTGTCGTGGACCATCGGATCGTAGAAACCAACTTCTTCGATCGCCTTCCCGTCGCGCTGAACGCGGGAGTCCATAACACAGATACGGAAGAACGCACGGTGCTTGCGTCCCATTTTCTTCATGCGAATTCGAACAGCCATTGCAACTCCTGAACTGACAAAAACAATCGTCGATGGCTACACAAAGCGGTCTGAAATTGTGAATCCACCAACGTACAAGGTTTCAAGCAACTCTTATTCAATCTTCTGTTCAGCCGGATCCAGCCGCGACGTCTTTTCACACCTCGACACTGGCTCAGGTCAAACCCTCATTCACATACTTCGGCAAAAACTGCCGATCCCTGTCGGGACGAAACACTGCGGCGATTGAAGTCCTACTTCTTTCGGTTCCTCTTCTTCGCTTTTTGTGCTTCTTTTTTCTGTTTCTTCTTCTTCTCTCGAGCTTCGTCCTGATTCAACGGCCCGCGAGTACTTCTCATCTTCTTTTCCATCAGCTCGGCCCCCGGATTCATGAATCCGCCGTCGGCCATGCCTTTGACTGCTCGCATTCGGTCACGCAGGCCCATGCTGGACATGCCCTGCATCATCTTCCCCATCGCGGAGAAGTCCTTCAGCAGCTTGTTCACATCAGCCGGCTGTACACCGCTACCGCAGGCGATACGGTTACGTCGACCGCGATCAATAACGTCCGGATTCTGGCGTTCTTTGGGGGTCATCGAGTTGATGATTCCCTCAATCCGCCGCATATCGTCTTCCGGGTTCAGATCGCCCATCTGATCCACGATGGCTCCCATGCCCGGAATCATTTTCATGATTTCTCGCATGGAACCCAGCTTTTTGATCTGCCGCATCTGCTTGCGGAAGTCTTCCAGGGTGAACTTACCCTGCTGCATCTTCTCCTGCTGACGCAGCATGTCCTCTTCGTCGAACTCTTTCTG
>CAIXQV010000676.1 GCA_903921605.1 uncultured Planctomycetaceae bacterium
CGCTGTTCAGCTGAGCATTCACAGCACGCGTTTCCGCATTAAACTGATCCTGAGCCTGATTCATCTGCTGATTCAGCTGATTCATCTGGGCATCTTTGGCTCGAGCGAGCTGATCGGCCGTCATGCCGGCAGTTCCCTGAGCAACAGATCCGGCATTGCTATTCGACGATCCCGATTTCGGTGTGGTCACACCAATACGGTCAGTGAACATTGGGAATGCGACACTGGCCCCTTGAGCACCGGTGGCTTCCAGAACAACCATGTTGTCCAGAGCCAAGCCGTTCGGGCCGGAATTGTGTCCATTAGGCACAGGCAGTTCAGGATGATCGAACGGAGCTGCACGCAGCCGCACGCGTTCGTCTGTCAGGGTCCGCATAAACGCGGCAACCTGAGCAATTCGCTCTGGCTTCCCTTCCAGTTGACCAATCGGATGGATGTCATCATCAAGATGCTCATTATTCGGGAAGTCGCCGCCACGTACGTAGAAGTTTACGACATCCTCCAGAGTGGCATAGTTGCCGGTGTGGAAATACGGAGCTGTTAGCTCCACGTTTCGCAGAGTGGAGGACTTGAACATGCCTTCCACTTTGGGAGGCAGATTGAAGTCTGTTCGCAGTGATGGCCACTGCTGGCCTGCAGCAACCAGCTGATTCTCAGTGGTCACACCTGCTGCAAGTTTTGAAAGGGAAATTGGACCGAATGGAAGGTCCATACGGCCAACACCAGCATCCAGACTCTGATCCTGAACGCCGATGTTGTAGAAGCCGTCGTCGTACAGCCCTTCAGAGGTGTTCGCGAGAGTCATCGCTTCAACGGGGTTACCGACGCTGCTCCACGTGCCGGACGCAAACATTGGTCCGCCGTGACATGTTTTGCAGCTAAGGCCACCACTCATGAACCGGTCGAAACCCTCCTGCTCATCAAAGGTCAGTTGTGTTTCGTCACCTCGAACAAACTTGTCAAAACGACTCTCATCGGAAATCAATGTTCTTTCGTACGCCTGGATTGCGATTCCAAAGAACAAAGCAAAGTTTGCTTCCATCTGAGTATGGCCGGCAACCTCGCCTGCTTCGTAGTTCCAGAATCGTGGCTGAAACGCTTTTCTAATCAGTTCCGCATAAGAGACACTCAGTCCCTTGCCATCGGTGGCAACAAGCTCAGCCAGAACACTGTCACTCTGGTGGACAGTCTGGAGTCCCAGTGGCCGAAGACTGCTATCAAGCAGTTTCTTTCCGATGTCAGGAAAACTTCGAGCCCCATCCGGGCCATGCGACATTTCCACGCTGCTGCCCGGAGGGCCCACAGCCTGTGATGCCAGCGATGAATAATCGACCAGAAAGTTCGTATTCCGTGTTACGACACCATCGGCATGTTCCCAGACACCGGCATTCGGATCCTGACTGCCGAAGATATTCTCGCCGTTAAAGAAACGATTGGCGCGGCCGTCCCAGAACTGCCTGACAAAAAACGCCGCATTGATCACCGACGGTGTGTTTCGGCCCGTAACTTGTCGAGTACGAGATTCTACGGA
>CAIXQV010000677.1 GCA_903921605.1 uncultured Planctomycetaceae bacterium
AGTGGACGCATTGAGACAGAAGCCGACATCGACTGCTATGCATTCGATGCCAAAAAGGACGAACGAATCAGCATCGAAGTATTGGCGCGCCGCAACGGTTCGGCATTGGATTCGATTGTGCGTTTGTTGAACGACAAGGGAAACCCCGTGATCGAGAACGACGATCTGCGTCAGTGGGGCCGAAGAACTCTGCAGGATTCCCTGATCGAAAACTGGACCGTGCCTGCAGACGGGCGGTACACGATCGAAGTCCGTGACGTCCATCTTCGCGGTGGCGCGGAATATGTTTATGGCCTGGAGATTACTCGCGCGACGCCGCAGTTCGATCTGGTGATGGACAGCGATAAATCCTGGCTCACTCCCGGCAGCTGTGCGGCCATCTTCGTCCGCGCTGTGCGACGCAACGGATTTGACGGCGAAATTCAGCTGCAAATTGAAGGCTTACCTGAAGGAGTCACGGCTACGTGCGGAAAAATTCTGCCAGGCACGGCTGTTGATGGCTGCATTGTGCTGGAAGCTGCCGCCGATGCAAAACCCTTCGCCTCCAACGTGCAAATTCGTGGTATTGCAACCATTACAAAAGAGGGACAAGAACCAATCACTCTGAACACGCTGGCTCAACCGATGCAAGAGATCTACATGCCCGGCGGCGGTCGCAGTCACTATCCCGTCGAAATGCACACGGTTGCCATCGGCCTTCCATCAGACATTCGCGATGTTCGGCTGAGCAATTATGACGTCGTATTGAAGCCGGGTGAATCTGTGAAGATTGACGTTGAACTGACCAGAGCTGACGGCTTTGACAAGAACGTCACCCTGGATCTTCTGTATCAGCATTTGTCTTCGGTGTTCGCAAATACTTTGCCGACCGGAGTCACGATCGATGCAAAGAGCAGTCAGACTCTGCTGACGGGAACCAACAGTAAAGGTTCGATCACTCTGACCGTCGACAAAGAGGCCAAGCCAGTCGATCACCAGCAGTGCTGCATCATGGCCAATGTTTCGATCAATTTCGTTATGAAAGCCACCTACAGCAGTCGCCCCATTATGATCACGGTTGTCGCACCCTGACACGGTTCCGACCGCAACTCGCGCAAACTCAAAAAAGGCGGGCCGCAAACTCGTCGCAAAATGACCCGGAGGGGCAACGCTCAATTGGTTCCTGCCCTCCTTTTCGAGTCACCCTTCACTACTGCAAACAGTCGCGAGGCCTTACGGGAACTGACGTCCTGACATGTGTTCGGCTGGAGCGATTTTGAGGACCATGGATGGGGAATAACCCACAGCATTTCGGGAATAACGTGTAATCCACGTTGCAGGTTATCGATGAAACAGCGATGGAGCTTACAGGTGCTCTGTCAACCTGAGATCAAGAGCTGCAAAGAGCGAAGGGGTCCGGGACTAATCGTGAGAGGCAACTTGTCTGCGATCTCTTGTCCTCCCTTGCCCTCTCAAAAGTTGACGGAGCTCCAGAGCATTTGAGTCGAAGTGGCCTAAATGAGTACCTCGGATAAGATCTTGCTTAATGTCAACCGCTGACCCAACTCAAAATCGAGACTCAGCGATTCTGACTGCGCTGGTTCAGACGGACTCAACAGCCTGGTGTTTCCTGCTGGCTGATGACCGTGAAGACGTCCGATGTTCACGGGCATTCCTGACACTTTGGAACATCAAAGCTCATTCTCAACAGACCGCTGGAATCTTCAACGAATCTCGCCGCACGATCGCCCAGGCTCTGAAACTGCAGGGAATCGATGCCGAGGACTTTTTTGTTTTTGCAATGTCTGGCGGCCACGACAATCGGCAGCCAATCTATTTGCTGCGACGAGATCTGCCAAAGGTTGGCGTCATCATCACAGCGGTGAAGAATGGCACTCATGTCATCGGACAACTCGTCCGGTTTCAGGAATTCGTTGACGCAACGGCCCTGGAAACTCTGATGCAGGAAGTATCCAGTTCGCAGCAACAACTGGAAATCCTGTCTCAGCGTGAGCGTGAAGTTCTTCACATGGTTTACGAGGGCCGGACCAACAAGGCCATTTCAATCGCCGCACAGATCAGCGAAAAGACGGTCGAGAAACATCGCGCAAGAGCCATGCAAAAGCTGGGAATCAGCTGCACCGCTCAGCTGTTTCGACTCGTTTCCAAAGCATGGATGCTGTCTGATATCCTCAGAACCCAACGCGGCCCCGTTACTGTTGAATCCGCAGAGACATTTCCTGCAGCCAAACAGCACCCGCCGCTCGCCTGCGACGAGAAATAATCCTGATCTCGGAGTAGGCGGTCTTGCTTACCAGGAGTCTTCAGGAAAGAGCCCCATTTCATGCATTCAGTTTCTGAGGCATTGAGCATCATCCTGCAACGTGTTCAGCAAAGAACAGCCGAGCCTGTTTCACTGAGAAACAGCTTGTCGCGAGTTCTGGCTGAGACGCTCTATGTCCCATATGATTCTCCGCTGTTCGATAAGTCGCTGATGGATGGATTTGCGGTCCATGTCAAGACGGTTGATACATCAGGAGTCGACTTGCAATCTCAGCCACAAATGTTTGATGTGGTCGAAGTGGTGACGGCGGGCAACTTGCCAACGATTGCTCTGACAGAGAATCTGGCAACACGAATCATGACAGGGGCTCCACTGCCCGACGGCTGCAATTGCGTAGTTCCCATTGAGCAAACTCTGTTTGACGAAGCCCGTCCTGAGACAGTCACAATTCCTCGATCCGCGCTGAGACAGGATGCTTGCCTGATTCGTCGTGGAACTTCCGCGGCGGCCGGATCTGTTCTGCTGGAAAAAGGCACTCGACTTCAGCCACAACAGCTGGCTGCTCTGGCTGAATTCGGTTTCAGTACGATCCTGGTCGAGTGTCGTCCGTCGGTCGCCGTGTTAGCGACAGGAAATGAATTGACCTCGATCGACGAACCTCTCATTCCAGGCCAGATTCGCAATTCGAATGAACCCATGCTGGTCGCTCAAATCACAGCTTGTGATGCGCTGCCGGTCGCTCTGGGGATTGCTCGCGATGACGAGCAGGAACTACGGAACGGAATTCTCAAGGGACTGCAGAACGACTTTCTGTTACTGACTGGAGGAGTGTCCGCCGGGATTCTGGATCTGGTGCCTCAACAGCTGAAGCTGGCCGGAGTCACCCAGATTCTGCACGGAGTGCACATGAAGCCTGGAAAGCCATTATGGTTTGGAGTGTTTGAGCAGGGGTCTCATCGCTGCCTTGTTTTTGGTCTTCCTGGAAACCCTGTCAGCAGCCTCGCCTGTTTTGAACTCTTTGTGCGACCGGCCCTGCAGCAATTTTCAGGGGTTGCTTCGTCCGCAGCACCACTCATCGCTTCGCTGGAAGAATCCGCTCAGGTGTTCGGGAACCGCCCCGTTTATCATCCCGCGAAGATTCAGATTCAAACGGGCCGTTTGACCGTTCGACAAGTTCCCTGGAGCGGTTCATCGGACCTGAAAGCGACAGTTGATGCCAACGGGATGGCACTGCTGCTTCCAGAACACGGGCTTTACAGTCCCGGGGAAACGGTCAAAATCTGGCTGTGGGGCGACCAGCGTCTGCTTTAATCCCGTAGGCTTGGCTTCAGACGGACTACAGCAACTCTGCCGCTTGCAAGTCGTTGATTGAATCGTTTAACGGCAAGCCGCAGGAATCGTCGCCCGATTTCGCCTACGCCTGCGGCTTGCCGTTGAACGAGAACGCTCAATACTCGACGACTATTAACATGCTGCTTCCCCCCAAGGCGCGATGGATGAGCCCCATGCTCACAGCTGGAGGAGTTCTCAAAGTCAGCCCCGCAGCACACGACTTTAGGCAGCAGGTCGGCAAATGTTTGGGCAACTGCGGCCGATTCGCTTGTCATTCGGAGTAAAACGCGAAGAATCTGACCTGCCTGATCTCCGCAGGAGATAAACATCCGATACCCGAGGGAGTCCTGCAACTCCTGCGATCAGAACAATCGACAGGCCCATTCGTTTCAGGGGCGATGCCCCTGTTAGAACTTGTTTTTTAGTCCGTCTTGACCCTCGAAGGGTCTGGATTGGCCTGATGACTGTAGTTTACTGCGGTCACTGGCCGCGTTGGCAGGAACTCTGCATGACGAGTCCGGTTTCTGGCAATCAGAATGATCCCGAGCGGGATCAGATGATTGACACCTACTATCGCGAGCATTCTCGCGAGTTGTGGGCCCTCTTTTATTCTATGTGCAGCGATGCTGAGCGTGCGTATGACGCCGTTCAGGAAGCATTTCTGCGCTACTATGACTATCACGGGGAGCCGGTTCGCGATTTGCGAGCATGGTTACTTCGAGTCGGTCAGAACTGGTTGCGGGATGTCGCTCGCAAGAAGAGCAATTCCTGTGGCTTGTTGCCTGGCATGGACGATTTTGCTGGTCATCGTGAATCTGCAGAAGACATTCTCAGACTCTCGGAACGACAGGGGCAGATTCGAAAGGCTATGCAGGAACTGAATGAAGACGACCGGAAAGTTCTGGTCATGAAATACTCGATGGACTGGTCCGCAGCTCAAATGGCAACCGTTATGGATTGCAGTGCAGCGGCAATCGACATGAGGCTTTCGAGGGCACGACGCCGTCTGGCCGAAGTACTGACTGAACAGGGGTTTGAATATGAATGATTCATCCAACAAGCGATCCAGCGGCAATATTCCGTCCGAAGATCAGATGGACGGACTGCTGAAAGACTTTTTCAAGCTGGAAACCCCATCGGGCCTGAATCGCCCCTTCCGTCGACCTGTCGTCGGTCTCCAGCAGGACACGGCAGCCTCATTGGTGACGCTGTCAACGTCTGAGCCAACTGCAGCTCCTCGCAGCCACAAAATGGTGGTCGCCAGTGCGATCGCCGTTTTGGCGATGTCATTGATTGTGGCCATGAAGGTTCAGACTCCATCATCGTCTGGCAGCAGCACTGCAGCGAATACACGGCCGATCGAGCCAACGGAGAAGCTGATGCTCGTTTCCCCCAAGGGCGATGCACCATCAACACAGGTTATTGGCGAAGATGGTGTGACACTCGAAGAAACAGACGCGATTGAAGTGAAGTCACAGAAGTAACAGAACAGACCGATTCTACGCCTGTTCCCGTGCAGCTAACCGACAAGCCCATTTCAGATCTTCTGGCCGACTACTGAACTTCGGTGCTGACAGAGTCAAAGGTTTGCAATCTTCCTCTGCGGAGTTGCTTCGGTAACTTTGGGAGCTGAGAAAACCCAGAAATAGTCGCCAACCTGGCCATGATTGGATTGAGCCTGTTGATTCAGGAATTCGCATTCACGCAGCATGGCTTCGCGCGACCAGCCGAGACATGATCGCATTTTCAGCGTGACGGGATCATAATCCAGAGCATGCTCCGCCGGGGATCGGACCATCAGCGCCGAAGGCAGAACGCAGCAGTGGTAAACTCGCAGAGCACACGGGAATGTCC
>CAIXQV010000678.1 GCA_903921605.1 uncultured Planctomycetaceae bacterium
AGGCAGCAAAGGTCGGGACCACAATCCGTATGTTTTCAGCAACTGGCTGTGCGGCGGCGGCATCAAGCCCGGCATCACCTATGGCCCGTCTGACGAATGGGGCTACAAGCCACTGGATCGAGACAACCCGACTCAGGTCTACGACATCCACGCCACGATGCTGCATCTGATGGGCATCGACCACACAAAGCTCACGTTTCGCAGCAACGGCATCGACCGCCGCCTGACCGACGTGCATGGTCACGTGTTGACGGACATTTTGACATAATCGATAAGAACTTAAACCTGAAAGTTTTCTGTAATATACGCTTTCTCGTCCCGGCCGGGGCCGTTGTTGGTTCTTGGCGTAGATGAGCGATTAACGATTTTGGAGAGCCTCAAAATCTAAAGACGATGCGCGACAAACATCCCCACCGAGTGCGGATAGTTCGGATCGATGTTGAAAACGTGCGTCTGGCCCAGGAGATTAGCCAGCAGCAGATTGTCCTTACGGCTGTGCCACTCGCCACGGATCCAGCCGATGCGGTCCATCAGACCCAAGGCGGACAGCTCAGTGACGATCAGGTACTCGGCCCCTTCGCAATCAAGCTTGATCAAGTCAACCTCTTCGATCCCGAAGTCTGTTACCTGCGTCCAGAATTGCTCGACTGTGAGTGACGGAACCTCGATACCGAAATCTCGGTACCGCGGCTCGAGCGATTCCCAAACGTCCGGAACATAATCGGCAACACGACTGTTCGAGACCGGGAACGATAGCAGGCACTTTCCAGGCTTGGACGAAATCGCTGCATTGATCCGGAGCAACTGTGATTCAGGAATGTGACTGGTGTTCTTGTTCATCAGCTCGAAACTCTGCGGATGGGGTTCGACCGCGACTATCTTGGCCTTGGGCCAATAGTGGTGGGCCATCACGGTAAAGCTCCCCACGTGCGAGCCGACATCAAGAATCGTTCGGACGTTGTGGGGACGCAGGTCGTTGATGCGGTACTCGTCATGGAATACCGCATTGGCGAACTGGACACTGTCGGGCTCGATGTGGAAATCTTGACCGTAGATCTTGTAGCAAACGGAGTTGGTCATCGTGGAATCCTTTCGTGGTCTAAGCGGACGCAAGAGATAAAGTGAACTGCCGAGCAAATTCGAGCCGTTTTTCTGGCGTGCAGTTGGCGAGGTGAATCACCTTGGCTGTCGGCACCAATTCTCGGAACTTGGGCATCCAGTACTGGGTGTTGAATTCGGTCGGCAGTTGGAAGAACGGCATTCCCGCAGTCTGGGATGACCAACGTCGAGCGTTGCTTCCGACGGCATAGGCCAGTCTGGCGACTAGCCAAGATATTCTTCGAAGAAGCCATTCTAGGCTTCTTTTGAGCTGTAAGTGCCAATTGTCGAGACTCCTACGTCATGTTCGATCATCAGGCCAGTTGTCTGCCACTGATGGACCGCGGGACGCGATGGTCAGGTTTTTCATGTCACTGCCACTGGCGCTTTTCGCTAAAACCTCACGCCTGTTCGAAATCACGAAAGTGCCGCGTTTTATTGGGTTTCCGAGCACGGGACTCGTTTGGGGTGAGTCCCGTGGTTTAGAGCCTTTGGCCCCGATTTGAGCCTTTTTGGGTGACGATGGGTGCCAACCGCGTCCCGTGGTTTGTGTAACGGAG
>CAIXQV010000679.1 GCA_903921605.1 uncultured Planctomycetaceae bacterium
AAAACACTGGAAACGCTGTACATTCTTCAGCGTGGCGACGTAGTGTCGGACCGGAGTAGTGAAGCGAACTTCCGCTCCCCACATCGGTCGTGACCGACGCGGTTGAAGAATCGCCGTTTGCCGGGACTGTCAATATTGACCAGAGCACTATGAAAACGAAATCTCATCGAACTCAGGACGGTTTGACAAGCGTTCGCAAACACGGTTCTGGCAACAATTAAGATTGTGCCTCTAATGAATTATCGCGATTCATGTTCTTCACTGCCACTGCGAATCATTGCCTGAGGGACTCCAGAAAAGCGTTGGCCTTCAAATCAGCAGACCTGAAGGCATCGTCGTTTGCTGGCGACATTTCTGTATTTGGTTCGACATTGACATCAAAGATCCCGTTCTCATTCCGCAATCGGCACTTCCAGGCTCGTCCATTCGTTGACAGAAGGTCCATGAGGTCCCAGTAACTGAGTCGATTTGCCACCTGCCCGTGACATTCGAGAAGCTCATCGCCGTTCTTGATCTTTCTGTCGAAACGCTGAGCGTTGATTTCGGAAATCTCAACCACGACCTTACTTGCACTAAGGAATCGTATAGAAAACGGAATGGATCTGCGTCCCAGAATGCGAGGCTTCTCAGGCTGCAGCAACCGGGCGAAAATAACTTCCCCATCTACGTCGAAATCCAAGTCGAAAAATCGAAGCAAATCCATGCCCACCGTGTTAAGTCCCAGTCCTGAAATCTGAGCTGGCACGTTCTCAAACGTCGTACCGAAAACAGTAACATTCCGGATGATCAGTGTTTCAGCTACCTTGAGGCCATCAACACTTCGCCGACTGGAAGCATCTCCATAAACGGCCGCATTTGACCTCAGCAGCATCCCAGCCATGTCGGTCGTGATTGTCAGGCATTCATTGCCCGTAGTCTGCGGAAGGAAGCGTCGGGTTCCCAGAACAGGCAATTCCACCTCCACTTCATGAATACGATTGGCGTTGCGTCTCATTTCAAATCTTTGGAAGGACACTTCCGGCTGGTAGGCGTCTCTTTCCTTCCACACGACATGGAGGTCCGAGTTTTGATGCCGAAGCAACATGACCTTCGATTTCATTAAATCTGTGCCAAGGATCGCATCCGGTGCCGCCGAAATAAAACTTGACATGATGGACAAGTTGCCGATGGAAAATTCCTGGTGCTCCTTTTGCATACCTGCTGTCACTACTGTGACGTCGGAAAACGTGTCCAGGATTTCCGTGACGAGGGAATCGTCCCCGTCAAGACCGCGAGCAGTGAATGTAGCCGATTGACCGTTTCGCGCTGCACCCTCGAGCACGCCTGCCTTTGATTTGTCGATGTGGTGGCTGGATATTGCTGTTCCGATGAAGCAAACCATCTTTTCCCCGTTGATCGTAGCCTCGATCGAAGGAAAACCGGTGAACCAATAACTGGCAGGCACTTCAGGCGAATCTTTGGCAGGCGAAGAATCTTGAGCCGATACCTGATTCGCGGTGAGCAGAAGGCTGAATATCGTAAAGCAATGGAATTGCAGAATCATGGAATGCACTGGAACACCTCTTTTGCGTCTTTCTCATATCATTTTTGTGACTTTGGTCGCGGCCGCCAAAACACAAGTCCTGAAGCCAAAGAAGTGTCGCGAATAATTCGCGTCATTGGTTGCAGCGGTGTTCTCCGCAGCCAGATTCATGAGAATTCAGCATCTCTGTCATTGGGATTCACAACAAAATTAATGTCTGCCACATGAGAACCAGCATCCACAATTCTTTCGATGAATTCTAAGGCGTTTACCTAAAGGCCTGCAACATGAGTTCCGCGTTGGTAGCCAGCGGAAACTGCATCAATTGGCGCAGTTAAATTGACATCGTTGCCTTTTGCCTGAGCAAGGAGTTTATCGTGGCAACCGCCCGTGACGATTCGATGCCGAACAGCTCATGTGGGCGTGTCCTGAGTCGGATTTGTGAGAACAGACGCAACATCGGTCCGACACATCTGCGTCGGGGAAGCAATGGGTAAATCTGCGTCGGTAAGACCGGCCGGAGCGACACTACGCACAGTCGCAAACTGCTCCGGTCACATCGGCCGGGGCCACACCGGCGTGTCGGACCG
>CAIXQV010000680.1 GCA_903921605.1 uncultured Planctomycetaceae bacterium
ACTCGGAGCCAACTCCCGCGTTCTTAACAGGGCCCGCCATCCACAGTTCTCAACAGTATCAACACGCAACGCGAACCGCTCAGCCCAGCAGGTCACAAAAAATGAGCTGTGGGCGTCGATAACACTGCGGGGGCATTTCTGGCCTCGGCGGCTTGATTAAACTACTGGCCCAGTTCTTTCACGATGTTGTCAGCTCCGTAAACCACCTGCAACGCTTCGCGAATTGCACTGGAGTGAACGGAAACAGAACGTGACTGTTTGTCCGTGTAAACATAGTTCCCGGACAACGACTGGACATTGCCATCGAAGATCAGACCGACAAGTTCTCCGGCTTTGTTGACAACCGGACTTCCGGAATTGCCGCCGATGATGTCAGCCGTGCTGACAAAATTGAATGGTGTTGTCTTCGACAGCTTTGACTCCGCTTTCTTCCATGATTCCGGCAACTTGTAGTCCGTCTGGCCTTCGTGCTGCTTTTCATGTTCAAAAGCACCGCCGACGTTGGTCCAAGCGGGAATCTGCTGACCGTCCTGTTCGTAGCCCTTCACCGGGCCAAACGCGAGTCGTAGTGTAAACGTAGCATCGGGATAAGCCGAAGTGCCCTGCGTCGCAAACTTCGCCTCAGCAATCAGGGCATACGCCTGCTTGTCCTGTTCGTCGAGCTGATCCGTGATTGAACGAATGCGGCGAATTGGCGGGTTGACGATCTTAGCCAGCATAATCATCGGATCCTTGCTGTCGTTGATCGCCTGAATTCCGCCTGCTGCGATCTTCCTGCGAGCCTCAACGCTTAACAGTTCTGTCCCACTGATCAACTCCGCCGCGCGGTCGGCTGGACTCTTGCCTGCCAGGATTTTCTGGCACACCGGATCATCGAAACCGCGCTGTTCCAGCGTTTTGGCGATCGAGTCGCCCAGCAGCGTCTGGTCCAGATCGCTGTAGATCGGAGCCTCTGAGTAAAGTTGCTGCAGCAATGATTCACGGCCAGCGTCAGAGAACTCCGGCAGTCGCTCACCAGAAGGCTTCTGATCTTCTTCCGCCATTTGCACAAGTTCGAGTGCGATGTTGTAGAGCTGTGAGTTAATAGCCACACTCTTGCCCAACAGCGAAGCTCGCTTCTTCGTCGTCTCAGCGATGGTGTCCCATGCGGAACCCAGAGCTTTCAGCTTGGGATCAGCCGCGATGATTTCTCGCAACTTCGCTTCGGCCGCGGCCTTATCCGCCAGCACTTGAGGATCCTGCAAACCGGCCAGCATTCCGAGGCGAGCCTTACGAGAATTTTGCACACCAAACAGCTCATCGCGCGCCCGGCGAGCATTCTCTTTGCCGCGCAGAGCATACTGCTGAAGCAGAATTTCCTGACGTCGCAAATTGGCCATAATGTACGGCAGGTTCAGGTCGCGTTGATACTTCAGCGCATCCATTGTAAAGATACGACTTGTGCGGCCGGGGTTACCGGAAACAAACGCGACTTCGTTTTCTTCCGGGCCATTGGCTGACCACTTCAGGAAGTGCTCAATCTTCGCGGGCTTGCCGTCTTCGTATACTCGAAAGATCGTGGCATCAAGGCAGTACCGAGGATACTCAAAGTTGTCCGCATCACCGCCGAAGAACGCGATTGCGGTCTCAGGAGCCCAGACCAATCGCACGTCGGTGTACTTCTTGTACTGATAGAGATGATAACGACCGCCGCCGTAGAGCGTGGTGACGGTACTCTTCAGGCCGGATTCGTCCAGGGCTCCTTTTTCGATCTTCGCAATAACAGCTCGCCGAGCCGCTACGGCTTGTTCAGTCGACATACCGTCCGTCACGGATGCCTTAACAACATCCGTCACGTCCTTGATGTTGACCAGTTGATTCAGTTCCAGGTCTGGTGCTTTGAGTTCCTGATCAGGAGTCTTCGCTAGGAAGCCGACTTCCATGATATTTCGTTCGGGTGTTGACAGCTTGAACAGCGTATCCGAACCCACATGATGATTCGTCAGGACGAGTCCGGTGCTGGAGATAAACGAAGCCGAGCCGCCCACGTTGAAACGAACGCTCGACTTCATCAGGTGCTCGGCCCACTCTGGAGACGGCTCAAAACCGTATCTTTCTTTCAGCAACTCCACGGGCAGATCATTGAACAACCACATCCCTTCATCGCCGTGTGCATCGGAGAGGCTCGTGGCCAGAATTGCCGTCAGACAGATCATTGATGTGAGTCTCATATGGAGCTGCTTGCTGAAGAAGGAGTGAGAAGTTTATCCACGTCATTGCTGACGATGACACCATAGTTGACTGCACCAAGCCAGCCGGACATGATGATACCAACACTGCCCGCGTGGAAGAGTCCTGAGATCTGCTGCGGCAGATCGCGACTGACCTGCAGGCCTTCGAACTTGGTCCCGAAGGAAGATCCTGCCAGATGCCGCGTATAGTGTTCGAATGTTTTTGGCGTCGCCGCTTCGACATGATCCAGCTTGGCTCGGATATCCGGAACGTAGCGTTCGAGACAATCCAGAGTCGTCTCGATCAGATCTTTCTTGGAGGCTTCGTAATCTTCCGGCGACAGATCGGCCCAGTCGCGATAGTTAGCGTTCGTTGAGGAAACCACCAGCCAGCGATCGCTGCCAGGACGAGTCGACGGATAGTAGAAGCTGAATGTGCGGCTGCTGACTTTTTTGCTCAGCAAAGCGTCAATATCGAAACCCTTGTGTTCGGAGTGGAACAGCAAGTCTCCGCAACTGTCATCGAAACTCTCGCCGGGTTTTAGAGCCATATAGACCTGGCACGAGCTGTTATTCAGACGAACCGCTTTGGCATCATCAATGAACTTTTTGTCAAAGTGCTGCTCACCCACCAGGTTCTGAATGGTGCTCTTGACGTTGGCGTTTGATACAACGGTTCTGCATCCGATGCGTTTGCCATTCACAATGACGCCCGTCACTTTTCGATCCGGCCCGACTTCTATTTTTTCCACCAGGCTGCGGATGCGGATGTCGACGCCGTTCCGTTCCAGCTCGGCCTTCATCTTCAGCACCAAAGCATCGGTGCCGCCTTCGAAGGTGTAAACACCCTTTTGCATGAAGTTGGAAAAGACGATGCCATACGTGATCGCCGGATCTTCCAGAGTCGAACCGTTGGCGTATGTGATCGGCTCCATCAGCAGACGGACGACGTCATCACGGCCAGGAAAGAACTGTTCGAACAATTCGCGAGTCGTCTTCGATTGCTCATCGAAAAAGTTCATGCTCCGCGCGGTGTCGAAGAATTGCTGGACCGTCGGCAGAGCGATTCCAAAGTGTTCGACCAGGATGCGCGTAAAATCTTCGCGAGTGAACGTCGTCCGCAGAGAGAATTGCGGGTTCTCGAAACGGACACCTTTCAGCTGCACGATCGATTCGGCGATCTCCGGCGTCCAGTACTTGCGACAGCTCTTGATCATTCCATGCGGAAAGCCGTGCAGGGAGATATCAAAGATGTGTCCACCGGCTCGTTTAAACCAGGTGGCCATTCCACCCAGTTGATAATGGTGCTCCAGAAGCAGCACGCTGTATCCCTGTCGAGCCATGATATTGGCCGACGTCAAACCCGCCAGACCGCTGCCGATCACGACAACGTCGTAGGAGTCTTTTGTGCCTTTCAGGAAGTCACGAGCCATTCGAACGTTCAATCAAATCCGTCGGCGGAGACGACAGTTCCGTGTAGCGCCCGTCGCTCCGCCGACGGGTTTGGTCAGGCAGCCGAGCAATGGCTGCTGCGGCAGACTAGCAAAAGGCGACGAACAACTTCAAACGCTGCGACTGGTTCGGGGCTTATTCTCTCCCGTCCGGGGAATCCGTGAGTATTCAGCCCCCAAACACGTGCCTGAAACACTCGCCGAAAACACTCATAGAGGCCAGAACTCAATCTGTGAGGTTTAAACTGAACCTGGGCCGATCACGCATTCTCTGCGATTCCCCGATCTCTGCGGGAGCCAATCCCGGTCCTGTCAGGCGTTCCAGATCAACAACCTGTTGGCGTAATGGTTAACGACCGACGCCCCGTTCTGCTTCCAACGAAGGAGCGGGGTCTGAAGAGCCTACAAAGCCCAGCGACTTTCGGTAAGGTGTGACAAGCAAGCCCGAGCGAACGCTGGCACACCCGCTAAATGCTCCATTTAATTCAAGCCAAAAGTTGTTTCGGACCTGTTCCTTGGTGGTACTGCTATTTGATGCGCTGGGCTGCTGTCCGGGGTTCATTACTTTCCTGGCAGTGAACACATTGTTGCCATCGCCGATGAATTGGGGTCTACTGCATTCGCACATTGACACAATTTTCGGAATTCAGTAGACCACGCAGAATACTACGGTTGTCGTATTAGTCGCAGCGAAGGATTCGCTGTGCCAGAAGTGGTTCATGGAGGTCGCCATGCAGTTATCAGTTGTCATTCCGGTTCATAACGAAGCGGAAAATATTGGAGGATTGCTGCAGGAGATCCATGACGCGCTCGAGTATTTCTGCGAGTTTGAAATCGTCGTTGTCGACGACGGAAGCACGGACACGACTCCGAGCCTGCTGAACCAGCTGACAAAAAGATTTGATTCGCTGCGAATCGTTCGGCACCTTGCTTCCTGTGGCCAAAGCACGGCACTCATGACGGGAATTGACGCGGCCGTCGCGCCGGTCATTGCAACGCTGGATGGCGACGGGCAGAACGATCCCGCCAACATCCCTGCCATGCTGTCTGCACTGGAGGCCGCAACACCCGAAGATCGCCTGATGATGGTGGCTGGCTTCCGGAAGACTCGCAAAGATTCGTGGTGGCGACTCTTCTGTTCTCGAATTGCCAATGGTGTTCGCAGTCGAATTCTGGGAGATCAGACGCCGGATACGGGATGTGGAATCAAAGTCTTCTACCGTGAGGCATTTCTCCGCATGCCCCGATTCAATCATATGCATCGGTTCATGCCGGCCTTGATTATTCGCGGTGGTGGTCGAGTTCTTTCGGTGCCGGTCAATCATCGACCACGAATTCATGGCCGTTCGCACTACGGAACTTTGCAACGACTGATGTGTGGCATCGTCGATATTGCCGGAGTTGCCTGGCTTATTCGCAGAAATCAGTTACCAGTCATTACGCAAATGGATGTGGCTCATGACGAACGACCAGTGGTGGATAGCATTCGGTTTGATGGGGCAACTCCTGTTCTCCGCCCGATTCGTCGTGCAGTGGCTTAAAAGCGAAAAAGAGAAGAAGAGCGTCATCCCCACAGCATTCTGGTACTTCAGTATCAGCGGCGGGATCGTGCTGTTGACCTATGCATTGCACAAACAAGATCCAGTGTTTATCCTCGGTCAGGGCCTTGGACTGTTTATCTATATGCGTAACCTGCAGTTGATTCGCAAGGAACGCAACCGTTTAAAAATCGCGGCCTCTGCCGAATCAGCGATTGTGCCAAATTCAGAATCCGTCACCCGCCGGGCAGCCTGACTGGGGGGAATGCTGTTCTTCGGGCGGCATAAATTGAGGCCGGGTGTTCGCGGGAAATCTTATTCAGATCATTACCTCAATCATGGCCGCACGCAGAATATAGTCGCGGACCTCGTCAGACCACTCGTAAAGTTCATGCCTGTATGCGATATCTTTTGTGGTCTGTCGTGCTTGCGGCCATGCTGACAGCGGTCGTCGTTATCAGCCGACCGATCCTGCCAGTCGATGAGACTCGCTATCTCAGTGTCGCCTGGGAAGCTCATCAACGCGGCGACTATCTGGTTTCGCACCTGAATGGCGAACCGTACAGCCACAAACCCCCACTTCTGTTCTGGCTGATCAATGCCGTCTGGTCTGTGACAGGCGTCTGTGAACTGGCCGGTCGACTGGTCGCTCCTGCGTCCGGGCTTATGTGCCTCGTGCTGACGTCCCTGATTACTCGACGACTGTGGCCGCAGAATCTGTTGCTGATTCAACTGGCTCCAGTTGTCCATGTGTCGCTGATGCTGTGGATCGTCTTCTGCCCGCTGACAATGTTCGACACATTGCTGACCTGCTGCAGTCTGTGTTCGCTGCTTGGTCTGCTTTACGCGTCAGAGGGACGAACCTACCGAGGTTGGCTGCTGGCTGGATTTGGCATGGGACTTGGGATCTTGACCAAGGGCCCCGTCGTTCTGGTTCATGTATTGCCCGCCGCGGTGATGGCTCCGTGGTGGTCGGACACTGTGCGATCAAGAATGTCTCGCTGGTATGCAGGACTTTTCGGAGCGATCCTGTTGGCGGCCGCCATTGGTTTGGCATGGGCTATTCCTTCTGCATCGGCGGGAGGAGCAAAGTATTCCAATGAATTGCTCTTTGGTCAGACCGCCGGTCGCATGGTGAATTCTTTCGCGCATCGTCAGCCCTTTTGGTGGTATCTGCCGTGGCTGCCGCTGTGCCTGATGCCGTGGATCTCTTTCGGAGCCGTCTGGCGCGGGTTTCGCTTGACGGCGTTCGACCATGGAATGCGGTTCCTTGTGTGCTGCGTTGGCGGTTCCCTTTTCATCCTGACGCTGGTGAGCGGCAAACAGATTTATTACCTGCTGCCCATGTTCCCGCCCTGTGCAATGATCCTGGCCAGGCTGATGACGTCAGTTGACACAGTCAGTCGACGAGATCTGGCATTCATTGTCCCGGGAACGATCGGAATGGCATTTTTACCCGCTGTGTTTAATTCAGTACCGGAACTGACGCGCACAAGGCTCACCGGGATTCTGGAGAACTCCTACGCCATTCCACTGGGACTATGCGGCGCGCTGTTGCTGGTTCCGGCGTGGAAGAAGATCTCCAATCTGGTCGTGGCGGTCGCGACATCAAGCGTTGTGTTCATCGCGATTGTCGCCTGGGGTATCTCGGGAAGTCTTTGGGATGGTTTTGATCTGAAGCCGATCGCTCGTTTTGCCGCGGGTTGCTCTCGCCCTGTCGCATGGCTGGGTGATTACCACGGCCAGTTAAATTTTATCGGTGAGATCCCTTCGATCAAAGAAACCCTCAGTCCGGAAGCACTGGAGCAATGGCTGCAGGAACAACCGGGAGGCGCTGTCATTGTTCGACTGAGCGAAGCCAATCCGGCATGGCAGAATCTTAAGGAGCCTCTTCATGCCGTGGATCGAACTGAACCGACCGGCGAACAGAAGCAGCTCATCTCAGATCTGCTGTCCTCGCATCCCGAGTTCCCGTTGGCGAGGCTGAATCCGGAAATCCTGTTTGCACAAAAAATCCGCCGAGGCCTGACGTTTGATCTGACCGTCGTCGTCAGCTACCGCGGGGCCACATCTGAGCCACAGCAGCAATAGCGGTGCAATACGAAAGCTCTCGCGGATCCGGATCCCGAGTTTCGCGAACGACAGAACACAGGCAACCGGATTGTTCTCGCCGATCGCCACTCCGCATTCGCGTTTGATTCTGGTTATTGGCCGCGGGCTCGCTCATCATGAGCATCCGAATCCTGTATTCTGGCGCAAGTTCTCAGCCAGAATCACAATCCTGCCTGCCAATCGAGCGTCTGCCATGAAACACTTTCATCCCCTGTTTGCATTCCTGTTCACATGGACGTCGTTGGCTGCCCACGGCATCGCTTCTGATCTTGTCGCAGAACGAGAACAGGTCAAAAACGCACTACAGATTCTTGATGCGTGGCATTCGACTCAACCCGAACCCGGGGAACGTTTTTTACACATTGTCTGCTGGACACCGTCAGATCGCGAATTCCCGGCCGACTATCAGGCGCGCCTGACTCGCATCATGGAACACATTCAGGCGTTCTATGCCGATGAGATGGACCGCTATGGCATGCCTGATCGCACTATTCGCCTGCGACACGATGAAAAACAGGTGCTGCTTCACAAGGTGCTCGGAAAACATCCGACGGAACACTACGCGATGGAGTCAGGCTCTGAAATTCGTGAAGAATGTCTGCCTGTACTGACGGCCGCTGGTATCGATGCCAACAAGGAAACAATCTTTATCCTGTGTAACCTTGCCACGTGGGATGCAAAGCAGCTTCAGTTTACACACAACTCACCCTACTACGCTGGCGGTTCCTTTCGCAGCGGCACGGCATGGCAACTGGATTCGCCGGAACTGGATACTCTCAATCTGAAACTGAAGAAGCCGATGATTGAAGATGGCCAATACGGACGCATCTCATTGGGCAAACATAACTCCATCTTTATCGGCGGCATGGCTCATGAACTGGGGCATGCACTCGGGCTTCCACATTGTACAGCTCGGCCGGATGAATCGGTGAAGGGCGAAGCGTTGATGGGTTCAGGAAATCGCACGTATGGAGATGAACTGCGTGGCGAAGGCAAAGGCTCGTTCCTGACTCTGGCTCACGCGCTCCGTCTCGCTTCGCATCCACAGTTCTCCAAATCCGTCAAGGGCCTGAACCTCGAAACTCGCGCGGAGATCAATGAGCTGAAGATCGAGGCGAAGGGAAAGAGCATTCATGTTACCGGGATCGTCAATGCTGATCCACCCGTTTACGCAGTTGTGGCCTACTTCGATCCCGAGGGCGGCAGTGATTACGATGCAACCACGGCCTCCGCGATCCCGACAACCAATGGCCGTTTCGAACTCAGCTCAGAGGCGTTGCAACATGGAAAACCCGGTGAGTTGCGACTGTTTCCCCTGCACGTCAACGGATCTGCAGCCGGTCAAATGTCAGCGACGAACTTTCGTTATTCCTATGTCATCAAGCCCGATGGAACGCCCGATCTGACATCCATTCAAACACGGCAGCAGTTGCAGTCGATTGTTGCAGCACTGACAAACGGAGATCAGAAGAAAGCCGCCGAGCTGACCGGAGAAATCAAGAATGCAAAGATCGCGGCGATTGCCGAAAGACTGGTGCGACCGATCAAGGCCACTCAAACTCCCGCGAACATTGTGAGCAATGATAAGAGTGTTCCCTTAACCAACTTCGTTCCAACCAATGCCAAAGTGGGCTGGGGCAATGTGGTTTATGATCGAGTTCCTGATGAACAACTGTTGCTGGAGTCTGGTGGTCAGTTCTTTGAAACCGGCATCTACGCCCACGCACCAGCTCTCCATGTTTACGAACTGAAGGGTAAGTGGTCTGGCTTTTCCGGGCACGTGGGACTCGCTGCCGGACATGATGGATCGGTTGAATTTGAGATCAAGGGCGATGGCCGGACGCTTTGGAAGTCAGAGGTCGTCGAGTCCTCTGCAACGGTGCCGTTTGAGGTGTCGCTGAATGGTATCGAGCAGTTGGAATTGCTGACTAACCCCACCGATGACGGTGCCGGAGCTGACTGGGGAATGTGGCTTGATCCCACGTTGCAGCGATAGAAATCGCAGATTCTGTTTTCGCCAGAAACAGAACAGAGTAATAACCGGTCCGAGTGGACTCGACACCTTCGAACCTTTCTATCCTTGGCTACTGGGCTGGGCTAAGAACCCGCGGCATGTCGCTGTGGAAAGAAGTCGAGATATGCTGGCTGGAAGTGTGAACATTTGTGGCAGCTAGAGGTTGCCCGTTTTGCATAAAAGCCTCTTCATCGACCCGGTGCGCCTCACCGTCCGGTACTTCAGGGCAAATGACCGCAGTTTGGAAAGATGGGCAGTATCCGCGGGCATGATCAAGTTTGACCACTCAGAACCACCGGATGATCCGTCTAGCTTCGGCTGGACGAAAAGACGATAGTGACAAGCCATTCGGAGTGCATTTAATGTTCAGGGTTCTGCTGGGAACAATGCTGATTGCTGCTCAGATCCTCATGGGATCCTGGGGCAACTGTACGTTGTGCCTTCGCAGTGACGGAACCATCTGCTGTGTTCATGAACAGGCCGCGGCGTGTTCGTGTTGTGAACATGAGCACACAAATTCCTCCAGTGCAGATGAGCACAACAGCCATTCACATGCTGTTTGCCAAATTGCCACAACGCACGAACACGAAGATCACAATAGCGATCCTCTTGAGGAAACTGTCCCGCTTGAGTTGCCTCTGACGTCCAGTATTCCGTGCGGATGTCGACATGTTCCGCTGTCTTCGAACAATGCTCCGGACTCACAGGAGTTCTTCCCGGTAACTTCGTCGGATCGGAAGCAAAGCCGGCCTTCGGTTCCTCCGGCTCACTCATTTCATGCCACCAGCCTCACCAACGTTGTGGCAGAATTCCGCCACCTGCATTCGCCCGAGTGCCTGACCGTCGGCCTCACGATCGTGTCATCGGTCGTTATTCGCTGTTGAGTCGTCATTGCGTAAACCGCGATGATCTCCAGCCGGATTCGATCGTCCACGTTTTGTTGACTGTGGGCTTCTTCTCGCCGAGATTTTGGATTCAGTCCGGCTGAAGCTCCGAATCCTTCAGTTAACCCTCGCAGTGTCGCCAAACCGCGAGTGTGGAATAGGTCATGAATTTCCTGTTCATGTTGCTGCTGTTTGTAATCACTGCAATCGCGGAAATCGTCGGTTGCTATCTCCCGTACCTCTGGTTGAAACAAGGCAATTCAGCATGGTTGCTCTTGCCGGCGGCGGCCAGTCTGTCGTTGTTCGCATGGTTGCTTTCTTTGCATCCTGCCGCGAGTGGCCGAGTGTATGCGGCGTATGGCGGAGTTTACATCACGGTTGCGATTTGCTGGCTTTGGATTGTCGATGGGGTGCG
>CAIXQV010000681.1 GCA_903921605.1 uncultured Planctomycetaceae bacterium
ACGTCCTTGCCGATCCATTGACGCAACACTTTCGGCACAACGACACTGCCGTCCGCCTGTTGATAGTTTTCCAGAACAGCGATAATCGCCCGCGCACAGGAAATGGCGGTACCGTTCAATGTCTGAACAAACTGAGTGCCCTTCTTGTCCGGGCTCTTGCAGCGGATATTCAACCGGCGTGCCTGATAATCCGTGCAATTTGAGGCGCTGGTGACTTCGCCGTATTCTCCGCCGTCACCTCGTCCCGGCATCCACGCTTCGATATCGAACTTGCGATACGCCGGACCGCCAAGGTCTCCGGAAGCTGTATCGATGACCCGATAAGGAATGCCAAGTTCCTGGAAGACTTCTTCTTCGATCCGCAGGACCTCTGCATGCAACGCATCTGAGTCCTTCAGATCCGGCCCGGTATAGCCAAACATCTCCACCTTCGTGAACTGATGAACTCGGTAGATCCCGCGACCAGCTCGACCCGCAGCACCGGCTTCCGTACGAAAGCAGTGCGACAGTCCGGCATACTTCAGAGGGAGGGTCGCTGCATCAAGGATTTGATCCTTCTGGATCCCGCCCAGAGTAATCTCAGCCGTAGCCACAAGGCTGAGGTCACTATTGGCAATGGAGTAGATCTGTGTTTCGTTGCCGCGAGGATTGAAGCCAATGCCTTCCAGAACGGAATCGCGTGCCAGGTCCGGCGTCGTGAACAGTGTGAAACCTTCGCCGCGCAGCTTCGTCAGTGCAAACTGAACCAGAGCCATCTCCAGCATCACAGCATCGTTCTTCAGGAAGTAGAATCCTGAACCTGCAACACGAGCCCCGGCTTCGAAATCGATGAGATCAAGATTGGCAGCAATCTCAACGTGGTCTTTAGGCTTGAAGTCAAACTTCGGCTTTTCACCCCAAACGCGAATCTCAAACGCATCCTCTTCGCCACCGATCGGCGCGGAAGGATGAGTCATATTCGGGATGCGAATCTGCTCGTCGCGTAGTTGTTCTTCGACCTTCTTCTGCTGCTCCTCGGTCTGGCTGACCTGATCGCGCAATTGCTTGCCCTGTTCGACAAGCTTTGGGCGTTCTTCAGCCGACGCTTTTGGGATCTGTGCAGACACTTCCTTCTGCTGGCGGCGCAGTTCATCACCTTTGGCGATCAGAGCATTTCGCTCATCACGCAGTCGCACAACAGCATCAACATTGACTTCAACACTGCGTTTTTTGCAGTTGTCGACAACAAGATCACGATGATCGCAGATAAACTGCAGATCCAGCATTGGAAAACTCCTGGAGCAGATTCAATAGTCAGTGAAGCAACGAGCTGAGGGCCGAGAACAAAGAGAGGAGAACGTCAGGCCGATTTCATGGCGACGGCTCCCTTAGGTTTTCTTGACCTTTGCCAATTCCGACCAAAGGCAGGCGCTGGCAAGAGTGCCACGATGAAAATCCGTGACGTGGATATGTTCATCCGGGCTGTGAAGATTGTCCGAGTTTCGGCCCCAGCCGAGCAGAAGAGTATCGATTCCCAGAATCTGTTTGAAGCTGAGAACGACCGGAATGGAACCACCCTCGCGGATCAGAACCGGCGGCTGCCCGAAGGCTGTTTCCACTGCCTTGCGCGCGGCTGTCAGCCAGTCGCTGGTCGGATCAAAGACG
>CAIXQV010000682.1 GCA_903921605.1 uncultured Planctomycetaceae bacterium
ATGAGGATTTGAGATTCAACCACCAAACCCACAGACCGGAAATTTGACGTAAGTCCTTTAGAGTCAAGTACATGTCTAATAAGAATAATAATACATCAATTCCTCATATGTATAAGTACATGTCTCTGTGTGCGCGTACGCATGAGAGCCGCTGAGTGGAATTGAGGTTTTGAGGAATCCTCTCCGACCATCGTCACCGCCCTTCGAACCATCGACCAGAACCAGTCAGCAAACCGATCGCACCAGTCGCCATGTTTGGCGACGCATCACCACCCCTCGATCGAAACGCGACCGAACGATCCAACGCGCCACGTGGCCACGTGGTGGCCCACGCGACGTGACATTCGCGACGCCCCGATGCCTGTCGGCCAATAGGTACTCCGCCCGGAAGATGGGCAGGATGGGCCATTGGGAACAGTCGCGATTGTGACCACAGTTTGTTTTGTTTGTCCGAAGTCCAGTTTAAGGAGCACGCCCATGTCTGAAACGCAACTTGAGAAAAGTAGTGACGGAAAGAAAAGCCACTCCTGGCGACGCTTTCTCTCGCCTGATGGGGAAACGATCTGGGATGCCGTTTGGCGTCTCATCTGGGTGGCCGTGGTGATTCGTTTTCTGTTTTTCAACTGAGCCTGACGGGATTATCCACGACTGAATTTTTGAGAAGGAGTTCTGCAAATGAAAATTGAACAACGGCCACTCGACGGACTTCGTCCCTACGAGCACAACCCAAGACTGAACGACGACGCAGTCGACGTCGTCGCGGCATCAATCCGCGAGTTCGGATTCCGCCAGCCGATCGTAGTTGATGAAGACGGCGTGATCATCGTCGGTCACACGCGGTACAAGGCCGCTCAGAAGCTGGGGCTCGAGAAAGTCCCGGTGCATGTGGCCAAAGGGCTGACGCCCGAGCAGATCAAGGCGTACCGCATCGCCGACAACAAGACCTCCGAGATCGCGGAGTGGAATTATGAACTGTTGCCCCTGGAACTTTCGCAGCTGAAAGATGCCAACTTCGATCTGGGCCTGCTCGGTTTCGATGCGGACGAGCTGGCTGAAATCATGGATCCTGGAGTCAGGGACGGTCTGACCGATCCTGACGACGTGCCGGAACCTCCGGATGCGGCGATCACTCAGCCCGGTGACCTGTGGATTCTTGGGGATCATCGATTGCTGTGTGGTGACAGTTCCAGTCCACAGGATCTGGATCGCCTGCTGGATGGCCAGCCGATCCATCTGGTCAACATGGACCCGCCGTACAACGTGAAGGTAGAACCCCGGTCGAACAATGCGATCGCAGCTGGCTTGTCATCCTTTCAGGGGACGACGCATCATCAGTCGATGGATGTAGCTCGCCATCCGGAAAAGGCAAAACCCACGCAGAAGAAAATGCGGGCGAAGGACCGGCCGCTGGCGAATGACTTCGTGACCGATCAGGAATTTGATCGCCTGCTGGACGCGTGGTTTGGCAACGCATCACGCGTTCTGCTGCCGGGCCGTGGATTCTACATCTGGGGCGGCTACGCGAACTGCGGCAACTATCCACCGTTCCTGAAGAAGCACGGGCTGTATTTCAGCCAGGCCATCATCTGGGACAAGATGCATCCTGTCTTGACCCGTAAAGATTTTATGGGAGCACATGAATGGTGCTTCTATGGCTGGAAAGAAGGCGCAGCTCACGTCTACCTGGGCCCGAATAATGCGACCGACCTCTGGCAGGTCAAGAAGGTGAATCCGCAGTCGATGGTGCATCTGACGGAGAAGCCGGTCGAACTGGCGGTGCGAGCGATGCAGTACTCCTCGCGCACCGGCGACAACGTGCTGGACCTGTTCGGTGGCTCGGGCAGCACACTCATGGCGGCCGAACAGACCGGTCGGCACGCGTTCCTGATGGAACTGGATCCACCGTATTGTGATGTCATCGTCGAACGATGGACAAAATTCACCGGGCGAAAAGCGGAACGCATCTCAGGAACCGCTACCGAGCGCCCTGCAGAATCTCAATCCGATCTGGCGGCAGCGTCAGCATAAGAGTGCGTCCATGATCCCATTTCACATCGATCTGATGCCAAATATCGTCACCATCGTCGTGATGGGAGATGCCGATCACCGTTCCGATCTCACCAGTCGGAATGGGATCGGGGTCGTCCGCCATCTCGATGAGGC
>CAIXQV010000683.1 GCA_903921605.1 uncultured Planctomycetaceae bacterium
ATCAGCCACCGACGTTGAACGGAGAAACTCTTCGGTAGCGTGAAGGTTCTGCCAGGCTTCGTCAAGGAAAGTGAGATGCGGTCTTCTGCCGTGTTGAAAACCCAGCGACGCGATCGACTCCAATCCCCGGCAAGATCTCTGAGATTTGATACCTGGGGTACAATATTTGAGTTCTGAATCCGAAGACCAGAATATCCAAATGAAGACCATTTCGCCCCTGGCTGATTGCGGAATCTTACGGCAGGGTTACGTCCCAAACTTTCGATCGTCGAGATTTCCCTTTGGGGCCTTCGACGTTCAGCACGACAACAAATTCGCCCGGCTTTTCGAACTTGTGTGTGGGATGTTGATCGGTTGAGGTCGTGCCGTCGCCGAAGTCCCAATGCCACGATGAGATCTCGCCCCACGACTGATCGCGAAATGCGACTGTGCGATCTTCGGCGCTGATGACCTTGAATGACCAATCGGCCTCGACTGGTTTTCGCAGACTGGCTTCGATCGGTTTCAGACGAAAGGCAACAAGATCTGACGCATCTCCGTACATCGTCGTCTTGTGCGAAAGATTCCAGAAGCCGTTGTATTGTTTTTCCGCATCACTGTCATAATCGAGCACGGACCATGACAGATCAATCAGTTGATTCTCCTCCAGCTTTGAAGCGACTGCGCGAGATTTATCTGGCGGCGCGTAATCGAACGGAGTAATAAAGAATTCGAGCGTCAGCTTTCCGGATTCGCCGTGCTTAAAGTTGTAACGAGTCGCTGAGTTAGCATACGGCAAATCTTTGATCCACGGCTGAGATCCCCAGACCATCGTCCAATCTTTCCCTTCGGCCGGCGTAAAGATGTGATAATTCTGGGCGTGAACTCCGTGGAAAAGAAAGTGCGTCTCCATCTTGTCTCGGAGAGCGGCCTTTGGATGCATTTGACGAATCAGCGGACCTCCGGAACGATCGCCGTCAACGACCACTTCAAAGATGTCGTTGTGCAGATCGGTGCTGGCAAAGTCCCAGTAATTGTCCGACGCTTCATACAGAAAATAGAGATGGCTCTGACCTTTCACCCAGCCGACTTTGACGCTGACGTCGAGATTCTCAGGGTCGCGTTTGTCTCCGTGCTTTCCAACGGTATCAACCAATTGATCCGTGCCGATCGCGTAGGAATCCGGCACAATCGCCCAGTCGCTGGCATCGCCATCGATACGAGGAATCTGGTTCGCGGGAAACTGAAAGATGGAATACTCCACATCAGGTCTCGGCGATTCCCCTTCGGCCTGCATGAAAGCCATCAGAAGCAGCAGTGTACGCATAGAAAAATCTCCCTAAACGACGAAAACAACCTGAGCTATCAATGCGCGCTTTGCGGGGCAATAAAGTCGATGCCCGGCGGCGACATGGTTGCAATTCCTCGTGACTGATACCAGGCTGCGAATCAAAATGGTGTTTATTTTGAATCAAGTCCCCTAGAAGCCTTAACAAAACCGTAGCTGAGCTCGTGAGAGCTCAGAAACCGCTCCGAATTCTCACGAATCCGGCTACATGCGCATGTTTGGTTGAGCGTTCTTCGTACCAGAACTTCGAACTGTGTTTCTATTGCCACCTCACGTGCCACCCCGCCAAATCCTCTCGAGTTCTCTCGTAGCTGGATTAATCTTTCTCCTCTGCGCTCTAACCAACAGCGTCTGTGAGGCGACCGGTGTTGCTCACCCGATTTCGATTACTGAAGTTCAGATGTTTGTGACTCGCAGCAAAGCGATTCTGCGAGTTCAGATGTTTGCCGAAGACCTGATTCTGTTTCAGGGGCTCGAGCCAAATGATCAGGATCGACTGATTCCTGAAGATCTGAAACGGGGCCTTGAGGACCATAAAAAGTTTCTGCTGGAAAAGATCTCACTGCGAGATGCCAACGGAGAACTCTACAAAGGTCAGATTACGGACATGAAGCCGTTTGAGATTCCTGCTGACGGAATTGCGGCGACGGATATGATGCAGTACACGGCGACGTATGAGATCGAAGTCCCGTTTGCGATGCCTCCCGAGTTCTTAACGATTCAACAGGATATCACCGACGCGAATTCAATCGTCCCCAGTGAG
>CAIXQV010000684.1 GCA_903921605.1 uncultured Planctomycetaceae bacterium
AGGTCCGAACCATCCGTTAAACAAGCGGCTCAGGGCTCCCCATCGCAATGCAAGGACGTCCTTTAAGACTAAATCTCCTTCAAGCCACGATAAGCGTCGTGCTGCTGGCGGTTTGCCATGTCCTCAACACGCGCCTCGCATGTGCTCAGGAGCCCCCATCAACGCCAACCGCCACGCCGCTGTTTGGCTTCGCGATTCGCAATGCTCTGATGGAAGAACGTTTTCATCGCACGCGAAATGAGCAGGAAGCCGTTTCGAAGCTGCTGATGAATACGAATGTGACAGGAAGTCAGTCGACCGTTACGGAAACGCGCCTGCGAATTGTGCCCGATGAGAAATCCCTCCGTTTCGAACTGTTGAATTCCGGCAATGTCACTAGTCAGACGACTGGATTTAATTCTCAGGCCACTGTCGACAGTGTCGGCCAGCATCATTTTGAAATCACGAAACCACTTTGGTTCGACGGTAAAACGTTTTTGACGCTTCCGGCCCACGGAACAATTCAGGCCTCGCAAACTCCGCAGCGAGTTTTAAGTGCTGCCGGCGCGACCATGCCGTTGCTGGGACCGTTGAGTGATCGCGTGGCCTGGAATGAAGTCCTTCGTCGCACACCGCAGATCAATCAGGCTGTGGCAGAAGATGTGTCTCGCGATGTCCTGCCCAAAATCAATCGACTGATCGACGAAGATTTTTCGCAACGTCAGAAAGATGTCACGATGGCACAACGGAAGATCGATACGATCTTCGGGAGTACTCGTCTTCGCTGGTGTTCGCGATCCACCAAAGATGTCGTTTCTGTCTGGACGGTTGATCAATCACGTCTCCGCGACGGTGCAGTGGCTGCGATGCCAGCAGAAGCGGGTGCATTTCGCAGTGATGAGTCCGTCGTTGCCTTTGTCTCCGAGGATTCGATTGAGTCCTTGCTGACTCAGTATTTTCCGGCGGGGTTGAAACTCACTGACAAGCAACTGCAGAAACTCGAACTGCCCGAAGACGGCCCTGACGCTGGTCCAGCTTTTTCTTCCGATCGGCTGATGTCCATCGTTGCCGCACTGCGGTCTGCAGCCTCGGAGGAGGCCGCCCTGTTTACTCTGGAATTGGCTCGAACTAACCCTTTTCAGGTGAAATTTGTCGATGGTGACATCCGGCTGATCACCACGTTTCAGATTCATCCAAAGGGCGGCGCGGCCAGCGGCTGGATGACAACCACATTCAATCTACGCGGAAAACGGCTGTCAGATGACGAGTGGACAATCGCCATTCGAAATGTGGATGTGGGAGAATCTGGCGGCAATCTGGCGTCGGAATCTTCAAATGAGCCATCCGAACAACTGATAATCCCGACTGCAGGCGAGGCGGATGGTGAGCCGTCCGTCGATAACGCCGATGTAACGACAGTTCAGGCGGGCACAGTCTGGATCCCGATCGTTCGCAATGCGACGCAGTCGCTTGCCGAAAAAATCCCGCCTGTCAAACTTCCCCTTGAATTTGACGGCGCGGTAATTGTTCCCGGAGCACCGAGGTTTCGACTTGCGAAAATCGATTCCGCCAACGGAATATTGCGAGTTGGCCTGAAGGCACTGAACTCCGGCGCCATAGCCAGCGGTCGTCAGAATCAAAAATGAGCCGTTGCGATCACAGTCTGATTCGCAGCAACGTCCTCATCTTGTCCCGCATGATTTATCCGAATGACAATGGAGAGTTTTCGATGAAATGGTTCCTGACTGCATGTGCTGTACTTTCCCTGCTGGCTGGCTCAAGCAACGCCAGCGTCGCCGCTGATGAGGCTCCGGCAAGCTACAAGGTGAAATTTGAAACCAGTTGCGGTGATTTCGTGATCGAAGTGACTCGCGAATGGGCTCCTCGGGGCGCTGATCAGTTTTATACATTGATCAACAAAGGCTTCTATGATGAATGCCGCTTCTTTCGAGTCGTCCCGGATTTCATGGTTCAGTTCGGCATCAATGGCGATCCAGCCGTGCAAAAGGACTATCGAGAAGCAAAAATCAAGGACGACAAAGTGACTCAATCCAATCGCCGCGGATACATCACGTTCGCCACTTCCGGCCCGAACTCAAGAACCTCACAGGTCTTCATTAACTTTAAGGACAACCGATTTCTCGACAGCATGGGCTTTGCGCCGTTCGGCAAAGTTGTTGAGGGAATGGATGTTGTTGACAAGATCAACTCCCAGTATGGCGAAGATCCGGACCAGGGTGCCATTCAGAGCCGTGGCAATGAGTATCTGAAGAAGTCGTTTCCAAAGCTGGATTACATCAAGAAGGCCAGCATTGTTGAGGACGAGCCTGCCGCCGAAAAATCAGAGTCGAAGTAACGGCACGACGCTGGCGGTTTGTTGATGCCATGGTCTATCAAAACCGAAAACGTCAGTAAGGGATCAAATTTCCTGCGATCTGTGCGCGACATCCCTCGCTGACGCTTCGGGTCAGGATGAATTCAACACTCCGCCAGTCGCCACCTGGCCTTGCCGATCACTGGATGGGTACTGCCTTTACCCTTCCACGATCAAAGTATCTGAGTTCGCTAGTCTACATGTCGGGGAATTCCGAAATGAGCAGGTTTGTTCGATGTTTGTTGTCGATGCTGACTTTGGTCATCTGCATCGTGCCGGCCGTTTCCGACGAGACCGCTGAGACGTCCGGCGAGAAGCCCTCGAAACGCTACGAACGTCGGCCAGATCATGACCCTAACGGCATCGGCAAGTTCTACATGGGGCGAGAGATCGCTCATGTGATGGGATTTGCCGGAGCCGATTGGCTGGAACGCTCCAGTCGTGAAGAAGAGGAGCGACTTACGCTTCTCGTTCGATCATTGCATTTGAAGCCGGGTGATGTCGTTGCAGACATCGGAGCTGGCAGCGGAGTCATCTCCCTGCGGATGGCTGAACTGCTGCTTCCCGACGGAAAAGTCATGGCTGTTGATGTCCAAGAAGAAATGCTGGAACGGCTTAAAGAGAACTGCGAAAAGTTTGGTATCTCCAACGTTGAACCCGTCAAGGGCACTCAAAAAACCACCGGACTCAAGGACAACAGTGTTGATCTGGCCATCATGGTCGACGTCTATCACGAATTCGAGTATCCCTACGAGATGCTGGCAGACATTTCCCGCAGCATGAAGCCGGGTGGTCGAGTTGTCTTTGTGGAATATCGAAAAGAAGACCCGACAGTTCCGATCAAGGAAGTTCACAAAATGTCGCAGGTGCAGGTTCGCCGCGAAGCCGAGCAGGAAGAGTTCGGTCTGAAGTGGACGGAAACCATTCATGTTCTGCCGCGTCAACACATTCTGGTCTTCCAGAAAAAATCTATCGATTGAGTACCACCGGTGACGCGTGACGATATTTATTCGCTCCCGATGAATCGAGTGGGTGAGTTTCAGTTTGACGACCAGGTCGTTCAGGTCTTCCCGGACATGATCGCTCGATCGGTGCCGGGGTATGCCTCGATTCTGTCCATGATCGAACAGCTCGCCAGTCGTTTTGTTCGCCCGGGCACCACGGTCTGGGATCTGGGATGCTCACTGGGAGCGGCGACTCGATTGATTCGTCGTCAGGCCCCGACAGATTGTGTTATCCATGCCGTCGATAATTCGTCAGCGATGATTGAGCGACTGCGAACTCTGCTGCAGGAGTCTTCTGAAACCGGCTGCCCCGTCGAGCTGCACGAGGCCGACCTGCGATCTGTAGAGATTCGAAATGCCTCTTTCGTTGTGCTCAATCTCACATTGCAGTTTCTGCATCCAGACCAACGAAGTCAGGTGATCCAGAAGATCGCCGACGGAATGGAGCCTGGCGGAGCTTTGCTGCTTTCAGAGAAAATCTGTTTCGCAGACCCACAGCAACAAGACCTGCTGACCAACCTTCATCACGACTTCAAGAGAGCCCACGGATACAGCGATCTGGAGATTTCGCAAAAGCGCAGTGCGATCGAAAACCTGCTGATACCAGAGACGCTGGAAACTCATGTTCAGCGAATTCGCGACGCAGGATTTCGCACGGTCGCACCGTGGTTTCAGTGCTTTAACTTCGCGTCGATTCTGGCGGTCAAGTAATCAGGCTTTTCTCGCGAGAATCATCGCTCGCACCGGAGCCGGATAGCCTTCAATGGTTCGCATGGAATCATTGGGATCCAAAAAATCGGCCAGAGATTCAAACGTCATCCAGTCGGTACGACGCTGTTCCTCGAACGTTGTCCTCGCCACATCAATGACTTGGATGTCTTTGAAGCCGCATCGCCGGAGCCAAAGCTGAAGCATCGGCACCGAGGGAATAAACCAGACGTTGCGCATCTTGGCGTAACGGTCTTCCGGAACGAGAACTTCCTGCCGGGAACTTTCGATGACAATCGTCTCCAGAACCAATTGACCGCCGGGGGCAAGTGATTCCCAAAGAGATCGGAGATGATCGATCGGACTGGTCCTGTGGTACAGAACACCCATGGACAGCGTCACATCGAAAAGGTTGAGACGTTCCGGGAGATCAGCGTCAGTCAGTGGCAAAACATAATGAGTACAGTTCGGTCCGGCATACTTTCGAACGGCTTCAAACTGCATCAGGAACAGGAGGAACGGATCCAGCCCCAGCACCAGACGGGCTCCGCTGTGAAGCATTCGCCAGCCGTAGTATCCGTTGCCGCAGCCCACATCAAGGACCATCCGATTTCGCAGCTCCAGATGCGGCGCCAGACGATCCCATTTCAGACATGATCGCCACTCGGTATCGATTGCCACACCGAAGAAATCGAACGGTCCCTTTCGCCATGGGTGCAAAGCACGCAGAGAGGCCTCCATCGCCGCTTTCGATGTTTCCGGCGAATCCCCTTCAATGGCCACAGCGTTCTTCGCTGCATTAAGCGAAGCATTATCAATAGAGGGCAAGGACTCCAGAGCCTGAATCCACTCCGCCAGTTTTCCATGCCGCTCGGACGACAGGGATTCCTCGGTCTTCTTTTGCAGCGCACGAGCCCATTCTCCGCGCCCCAATGAAGTCAATTCGTCATACAGTCCCTGGCGATCAAAGTGAGACACAAAAGCATCCTGTCACAAACCGAACAATCAAGGCCGCATTGCAATCATCAATAATCGGACCGGCAGACGTCACTCAACAGAAAACGCTCGACACAGAAATGATTTTGATTCTGCGTCGAGCGTTTATTCTTCGGGCGGCACCAACGGAGGCCGGGTGTTTGAGCGAGCGAGGCCCGGCTCAGCGGAGTCTTGGAACTTCCATAAGCTGTGGCTTCACATCGAACAGCCAGGAGTAGTCCGGCAACTGATTGGCCTTCGGAATCTTCGGGACAGTAAAGGTCTCCCCGGTCAATACATCGTCTCCTGTCTTCGGATGGCGAATCATTTTTCCACCGAATTTTGTTGCCAGCAGACGGACCTGCGGATCATCTTTGCTGTCGAAAGAACCCACCAACACCAAGGACTGATACTTGTCGTGATACACCCATGCGTCAAAATTGGTGTCGTAACCATGCTTCTTTGCATTACGCATTTTTTCTGTGAGGAACATCGCATTCTCAGCACACACATCCAAACTCTTGCCAAAGTTCTTCTCAAAGAAACCGAGGGCTTTGGATGACTTGTCGTTGCCGACCTGCATGACACTGCTGCCCTTGAAGGTCGCAACAATCAGAGAGTATTTGCCCTTGTTCTGCAACAGGGAGTACTTTTGCCCGGAGTTCAGTTCCACAATCATGTCGTCTTCTTCAGCATCGCGAACAGTGCCCGCATAAAGAGGATTCACCGTCATGAACGCTCGACTGAATGCAGAAGGCCGCCCGGGAGTCTGCGGAAGAATCCCGCCACTCTTCGGATCCGTCAGAAAGCCGGGGTTAAACTGTTTCTTGATGTAAGTCATCGCATCCTTAGCTTTCGGATCGTCGCTGGATGCAAAATTTCCGGCCATCACGGAGATATAGCCATGCTGCGCAACGTAGCGGCGACCATTGTTCTCAGTGGTGCTCGGAGAACTGATCTCCGCAACCTGTTCATCCTGAGAGAATGTATAAGCCGGGATGCCCTCCTTACGCAGTTCGAACACGATTGCGTCAGCCGCTTCCCAGGCCGACATGCCACCTTCGACACGCCGAGTTTCATCGTCAACATCGCGAATCGCTGCGACCATGATCATCCAGGGACCATGATTCTTAGCCAATTTGTATCGCTTGCCTTTGACTGGCTTTTCGATTTCAGCGCTCAGACTTCCCGTGAGGCAGATCAGCGCCAGCAGGCAGATCGTCAATGTTCGGAGAATTTTCATCCTGAGATCCTTTTCAAGATGCACGACTTATCTGTCAGAACTCGCTCGAGATTGAACGCGTACCGACCATTCCAAGTTTTGCACAGAGCGACGTGAGTACCGCCCGGAAGCGGCGAGTATGCCACGAGCGGGTATCCGAGGATAAGCCAATTCCCCATATTTCTGGGTCTGCACCGTTGCGGAGAAAGACGGTCGCACCAATTCTCGGCAACATTTGCCGGATCAGTTCCAGCAAATCATTCTGGAGCAGCAAGTTCTGCCGACGCAACCGCATTCAGAACAGCAACCCAAAAG
>CAIXQV010000685.1 GCA_903921605.1 uncultured Planctomycetaceae bacterium
ATCGCAGCATTTTGAGAGCCGCATGATCTCAGACGAAATCGAACGACTCATTCAGCTTCGTAACTCCGGAGCACTCTCTGAAGAAGAGTTTCAGCAGGCCAAATCACGAGTTCTTGGTGGGCAACCCCAGCCTGTTTTTTCTCAACCAAGTGGCTATGCCGAGGCGCCGTCGGGACTAATCTGCGGGCTCGATCCAAAACTATGGTGCACTCTGATGCACGCGTCGCAACTGCTGACATGGACCGGTGTCGGTGTCGTGGCGCCGCTGATCATGTGGATTATCGGGAAGGATGAATCAAAAGAAGCCAATCGCCATGGACTTGTCATCCTGAACTGGATGCTGAGCAGTCTCGTCTACGTCGTCGTTTCGTTCGTGCTCAGCTTTCTGGGGATTGGAATTCTGATGATCATCGTGCTGGGCGCTCTGCACGTCCTCTTCCCGATCATTGGGACCCTCCAGGCCAGCAGCGGCAAACTGTGGAGATATCCGCTCAGCATCAACTTCTTTGACCCTGATTCGGTCGTCTGATCGGCTCTCGCCACAGCCACACTGCCTTGCCCCGGTTAATGAGTAAAACCCTCCCTTGGGCTACCGGGAGGCAGATTCTCCGAGTCTGGAAGCTTTCCGGAGGAGCCGCTCACGCTGTTGGAGACTCGGGAACAAATACGAATTTGCTGGCTTTTCCGACCCCTGGAATTCTCAGAACACGGTTTTAGTGGACGGATTTATCGTCGTTACCCGCGACTTCGCCTAAATTCCATGGTCCGCGCAGTATTGCGTGTAGGCTGATGGTAGACTGTTTCGCTCGGAAAACCGAAGAATTCGTGGGGACGAATTCTGTTGTTTAATACAGGCTGAGCGAATCTGCATGTCTAATTCATCTGCTCGTGATGTTGTCATCACAGGTATTGGTCTTGTTTCACCGCTGGGTATCGGTCGAGACGCGTTCTGGTCGAATCTGTCTGAGGGTCGCAACGGCCTGAAGAAGATCGAACTCGCGTCATTCGTCGGAACGCCGGGTTGTATCGGGGGCGAGATCTCCGACTTCAACGATGAAACAGCAAAAAAACAGCACCTGAAATCGGTCCGCAAAAATCTCAAGGTCATGTGCCGCGAGATCCAGTTGGGAGTTGCATCAGCGCTGCAAGCCATGGAGGACGCGGGGCTTCAGGCTGGCTCAGTCGCTCCTGATCGCATCGGCGTGGACTTTGGCGCGAATCTGATGTCGACACCTCCGGATGCTCTTCTGGACGCCGTCGTCAAAGCCAGCGATCGCTCGTCTGGTAAGCCCGTATTTGTCTACGACAAATGGGGTGGTGGACGCTTTGATGGAATGGAGCCACTCTGGCTGCTGCGTTATCTGCCGAACATGCCGGGCTGTCATATTGGGATCGCATTGGATGCCCGCGGCCCGAATAACTCAATTACTCACGACGAAGCTTCCGGCGGTCTGGTCATTGCCGAAGCCGCAAATTCGATCCGCCGCAATCGTGCAGATGTGATGATCACCGGCGTCACGGGGACTCGAATTCATACGGTCAAGGCCTGTCATTCTTATCACTGGGATGTGCTGGCCGACGGCCCTGCTGAAACTCGCGTTCGACCATTTGATAACAATCGCTCGGGCGAAGCTCTCTCAGAAGCGGCCTGCACGCTGATTCTGGAAGCTCGCGAACATGCCGAAGCAAGAGGTGCAAAAATTCTGGGAACGCTGCTTGGCTGCGGTGCCAGCACTGTTGTTAGTCGCGACGGACACCCGGATGAAGCCACGGCAATCTACCAGGCGGCTTCTGCGGCGATGGCTCGCTCCGGTGTCTCTGCGGAAGATCTGGGCCACGTGAATGCGTGTGCGTCCGGCCATCCTCGCCGCGACCGA
>CAIXQV010000686.1 GCA_903921605.1 uncultured Planctomycetaceae bacterium
CGGCCCGCTTTCCCTCCGACGACAGAACCAGTCCGGTCCTCCTGTCCAAGTTGATTTCCCGCAGCTCCCCCGTCAACTGTTTGTTCCGTGACATTGGTTTTCCTTCGTGAATGAAACTTGGTTCGAACCTTTGCTTCCGGTTTCGCTGAGCAGTACCAGGCCAACTGTTCGCCGATTCCAAGACCTGCCAGCGGAAGTTCGACAGCGATTCCCACCGCTCGCAGGATATCCGTCAACGGATGGCAGTAATCAGCCCCGGCGTGGATCTCTATCGTGAGTTCTGACGGCTTGATTGGATTTACCGACTGTCCAAGGTTGTATTGTTCCCAGAGTTCCTCCATGAGCCTCTGAGCGACTCCAACGTGCCACGCTGCTATGTCGGCCGGAATCATTTCTGCGAACGTCTGGTCGTATGCCTTGAGCCCGATCTGCGGGAACCAGACGCCATACCGAGCCGACAGAACAGCCCATCGCATTCCCCTGGCTTTCGCGTAATCGACCCGCTTTGAGAAAAGCTGTGATCCGTAGAGTTGCTCCGGAATCACTCGCCCGCCCGTCCGAGGGTCGAAGTCGACGGCCTTTTTGGTCTTACTGCATCCGATCAGCATCAGTCGATTTGTCATGCGTTTCCCCAATGTTTTTGAGAGCAGCGGAACCCACAACCTCTGTCATTGCAGCACGACCTCGCCAGCCTCGGACACCTTCTCACGACCGGCTCGGTAGACAGCCCCAATGAATTCGCCTGACTTCGCAATCCGACACGCCACCTTGTCGTGAAATACGATGTGATCTTCTCGCGACTCAATCAGCAGAGTCACTTCATACGGAACGAAAGGTCTTGCAGTATCTGCGGTCTCAACCTTGAATTTCATCGCACTATTCCCAAATGAGCAGCGGTGTCGCTTTCGAGCCATTCCGCCAATGTTTTCACGATTCCGATCTCTGCCCACCATGAGCAGAGCCTTGTTTATCCTCTACTAAAACGATCCCGTATCAGTCGCCCAATCAGTCGCAACATCGAGCGAACGCCGGATCTCTTCCAGTGCTCGCCAGATTGCAGGCTCCGACTCCGACAAGCCTCCTGCGTTCATTCCAGCCTGCACAATCGCGTCCAGTTTCTTTTCCGCCTGTTGGCAGGCATTCAGCAGGTTCGGAGCATTGGCAATCAGCACCACGTTCCGCCATCGCTCGCCGTCTTCACCGTCGCGGATCACCGCATTGTCCCCGAACTCATCCGGCCCGCATGGCAGACAATCAATCTCGCAAATCTGCACGACCATGCTGGCTGATCCCGAGCACGGCACATAAATAACCGCCGTTGCCTCTTCCGCCTCCGGATGGTCCATGTCGATTCGGCATTGCCACTGCAGCATTCCGTTTTCGAGTAAATCAGCTCGTCGCATGTCACAACCTCCAAAAGAGCAGCGATACCACTTTCGCCGCGTTTCACGAATGTTTTCCGCAAACTCCCTGTGAGCAGCGGAACGGAATTCCTGTCGCCTCACCAGATCGGAAGCGTCTCAATCTTTGCCACGATGTCCCGCAGAATCTCTTCGTTCTGCAAGTAGCTGTCGGCAGTCATCTTTGCCACACCTTCCTCCGATACCGCATGATGCAGCATGTAGCTTGATGCGGCCCGGCTGACATGCTTGGCCCACAATGCCGAGGATCCCTTCCGGAAACTTGCAACGTTCCGCTGGCCCAAGCTCAGACGGATGATCGGTTTATTGTCATTGCGTCGCGATTCATCGGACAACCCAGCACGCTCGAGCAACTTTGCAAACTCTTGTGAGTATGTCCGTGAGTTGTTCTTCATCGGAAACACTCGCTCCGGATCCAGCCCGCGGAACTGCTCAATCAGCTCCCGCATCTTTGAAGACAGCGGGACCAGCACGTCTGACGGCCTTTCCGCCGCTTCATCTTTCTTTGCCGTCTTGTGGACCAGATACCACGCCCAGCCCGCTGCATTGTGCAGGTCATCCAGCACAGGGCATTGCGTCGCTGTAATCACTCCGGACCACAACAACCCCCGCTTGTCGGCCGACCGTGCTGGAAACCAGTCCTGAGACCGGAACCCGTAGACATAGTGCGAAAGCAAATTCGTCTGCCAGAACACTGACGGCTTGACACTCCCGAGCCGCGGCCATTTGCAACCATCCACAACTGCCAGCATGGCCTGCAGTTCGCTGACAGTGACCGGAACCGCCTTAACTCTTCGCTGCTCCTCGGTCCGCGGCCTGAGAAGGTTTATTGTCGACTTCGCTACTGTCTCCGGCTTTTGCTTAATGAGTTCAGCCCGGACACATGCCCCTGCCAGCTTTCCAATCGAGCCCAGAGCCTTTGAAGCCATCGCAGACGAATTGCCCTTCGCCTGTGCCCGGAGAAACTCAGCGTATGACCGCAGAATCTTGGGCTGCTCGAGCAAGCTGACAGGTCTGCCGGCCACAACTCTGTGCTGAGCCTTTCCCCAGGTCTCGAACTTGCCGATGGCAGATTTGTTATCTCGGATCGTTTTGACTGACACTCGTTTTTCCTCGTCGACCGCTGATAGCAGTTCGTCGTAAAGATTCACCAAACTCCGGGACTCAACAACTTCCGGCTTTGCAGCTTCAATGACTTTGCCCTGAGAGTCAGGAAACACCCGAAGCAGAGTTTGGCCGACGCAACTGGCATCGAACGTGAACTGAAACTCACTCAACTGAACCGCAGACATTGCATGACTCACATAAAGATTCCACCAGAATCATCCGTGAGGGTTTGGCGCTCCGTCCGTTTTTAACAACGATCTACCGTGCAGAGTTATCCCGCATACTCAATGCCTTTGCTTGCTGTTGTTTTAGCAACTGTGCTGCTGACTCGTTGCCGTCAAACGCGGCATCTCTCAACTGTGATACCGTCAGTTTTTTCGGATCTCCAAAAGGGCTGTAAACTGTCGTAGGCCGCTTTGCCTTAACTCGCCTTGCCTCCTCAGCAATCGTTCCGAGATTGACGAATTCGACGGACGACTGGATGGCCTGCTCAATTGCCATCAGAATGTCATCCAGTTCGTAATCAGATGCCAACTTCTGAGCCCAATACACATGCGTGTCGTCGTCGAGTTTCAGTGTTGGTTTTGCCATTGCCAGTTCAGACAGCTTCAGAGCCACGACCGGAAAGGATTCGTTGCAGTTTTGCTTTCTCTCGATCTGCCGTGCTGTTGCCCGATGGACTGCCAGATTTCCCATTTCCTGTTCCTTTGTGCTCGTTCTCTGGACGCTCCCGAAGAGTTGCCCATCTGTTTTTTGCTGACCAGTTCACCGCCTCAACAAACACCTTCGGCCCCATCCTGTTGGCGTCATTCCAAAACGCCTGCAACTGCGGGCTGTTAGGCTCTGGCACCTTGTCTGGATGCTCGAGCCTAAGATGCGACCACCACAACGCCGCGGCCTCCTGCACTTCCGGCGTTTGCATCTTTTCAGGAACAAACACGTCTGGGTTTTTCGCCTCTGAAGGAAGAGAGATACTCTTCTCTTCTCTTCTCTTCTCTGGTAACGATTTTGTAACGGTCTCAGCGTTACGTGATTTCTTGACTCGCTTCGACGTAAGTGCCCTGTTTTTTGCGGTTTGGCCGTTGTGTCGGTCGAAGTTGGGGATTGACAGACGGCCTTCGCGGCCTGTCAACCAGCCTACTTGACGGAGCGCCTCGGAGAATCCGGGACAGTAAGTCAGTCGATCAAGAAACGTTTCTGTAACGCTCAGAGCGTTACCATCTACGCTCTGTAAGTCAGCCCAAATCCAAACGCGAATACACTTTCCAACGACCGAGTCGTGGTCGAGTTTCAGGATCGTTGCCATCCTGTCAATTTCCGGTTTATCCGGTGTTGAGATATCGATCTTGATCCAGTCGCCAGCCACGAAGTCTGCTCCCTCAATCTTCGAAAAAACTCTTTTGAACCTTCACCGGCTCTTTTTGCGGTTCTGGCTTTGGGTCGATCCAGTCCTGAACCTGCTCCCACGTCAGCGCCGGATCCGTGATTCCGTGAATGATTGCCCTGCCGTCGCGTGTCGACAGCCAGAGTGAGACCATCCTTTTGCCCTTGTGACCGTCAATCCAGATCACATTCCCGATTTCGTCAAGTTCGACGGCTCGATTGTCCGCCTGGAATCCGTGAGCCTTGAGCCACGCCAACCGTGAAGCGTGGCCGCTCATACTGTTGCCCCATTTGAGACCTCGTGAAGCAGAAAAGACACCAAGTCATGCCATCGCCATTTGACTGTCCACTGGCTCACTGGAACGTCACGCACGGTTCCTCTTGTCTCACTCAAGGTGAACTCGTCACTGATTGCCGCGGTATCCATAGCCGCCACAATCTTGCATTCCTCGCTGTTCGGCATAAATCCGCAGAGCCGCCAGATATGTCGATCATGATGCAGCTCAGCATCTGTGATGGCCATGCCTGCGAACTGCTTGGCCGGCCGCAACATGTCACCGATCCAGCACTCATGGGCGTCGTGCAACAACGCCCACAGCCTGACCCGCTTCGACTCTGCAATGCACAAGTCATGCACCAACAAGCAATGCTGGGCCACGGTCCATTCAACAGCCCCGGCATATCGATTCAGCCGCGACAAATTCGTGGCAATTCGTTCTGTCGGAAACTCGTTCAATTGCTCGACTGGCGGCAGTAGCCACGATGGCCGAGCAAGATAAGAAATGGGGTTTTGATCAATCACAGATGGATCCAATCTTTGTGATAACGATGACAACGTGAGGCTCCTCACCAGCAGCAACATAGAATTTTTCGATCAGCCCTGAATACGCCTGGCAATCGTCGACCCACACCAAGCCAG
>CAIXQV010000687.1 GCA_903921605.1 uncultured Planctomycetaceae bacterium
ACTCACATAGGCTTTGCGATTATTCTTCAGATCATTGGCCGTCGCTTCGATCGCTTTACGAACCCACGGTTCTTTCAGGCGTTCCTGAGGCAGAGCGACCATCAGGAATTCCAGCAAGTGGCCCATGCTGGCCATACGCTTATCGAAGTCCTGCTTGTAGTCTCGCCCACGAAAGAAGTTGGATGACAGGGAACCATCCTTATTCAACTGAGACTGAATGGTTCGAATATACTTCTGGATTTTCTGGTCGGCCTGAGCCCAGACTCCGCGCAGAGGCTTACCGGTTTTCATATAGACATTGCGAGCACGAGCCAGCGCGAAGAGCCCGTGTGTTCCTCCGCAGGGTGATGTTGGACCGCCAACTTGTTTGCCTGTCTCGAGGAGAACAAGTCTTTCGATACTCCAGCGTTCACCCTTCTCATTGATCCATTCGGCATCGGATGGCAGATACGTGGCCAGAGCCCACAGAGTCCATGTGACTTCCTCTTTGGCATTGGCGGTCATCTGAGCATTCTTCAGCATGTCCCGCATCGTGATCGGCCCCTGTGGAGTGCCGAACTGCGTATCAAGTGGCAGATTACACATGGCCAGAATCGCGAGCGACTGATTGATGTGCCCTTCAAACCAGTAAGGATGATTGAATGGATGAGCACGACCACCGTGGGAGGTTTTCTGAAACCACGGTTCGTTTTTGAACATCGGACCAGTCTGCATCCATTCCAGACCGTTGATCGTCTGCCCGTTATGGTTAATCAGGAAGTCCTGACGCAATCCCAGCAATCCATGCATCATCTGCCATGGTGTATGGTCGGTTGTGTTCAATAGTCGCTGGCGGGTTATCTCACGAGTCTCATAAACCAGTTTCACCAACGGATCATTGCTCTCGAGAATCGCTCCGGACGCGGGGCGAATCGGAACCTTATTGGGGCTCTCAAGAAGGATGATCTGCGGTTCGTCTTTGGGCGACTTGGCACCGAGTTCGTTAGAGAACGGTTCTTCACCAAGCCCGACACTTCCGGAGACAATGCTGAATGCAGCAAGCAGCGGCAGAATCTGCGCGAATGCCAACTGCTCATTAATACGCCTCATCGGGACAGCCCCTTCATCCTCAGTTGCAAGTCAACGACGGCGCAAGGCGCGGTCCGACTATTGGATCCCCCAGGGTCTGTTTTCGGTAAATCCGGCAGCGCTCTTCAATCCATCAGATTCGGCACATCCGGAATTCGCATCAGGTGCGGCGCTGGCTGCCGAGGAACGCAGTGGATTCCGCCAGATGTCGGCGGAATCGGGAGGTCTGTTCCAGAAGTTCGGTCAGCGACCTGTCCTCCTGCGCGATTTCGTGGCAGGTTGCTTCCAAAGCCGGAAACAGTCCTTCGGAGATCCGCGTCTCCACCATGGACTGGGCAAGTTGATAAATTCGCTCGGAAAGCCCCTGGCGAAGATTCCAGATGAAGATCATGACCAGCAGGCCGGACCACAGCACTAAAAACAGCACCGCCGGAATATAAAAATCGACAGCGAGCAATGGTTCCGCTTCTGCTCTTGCTCCAAGGATCGGTGCAAGAAATGAACTCCAGAAAAAGTTGTATCCGACACGCCCGATCAGGAACGTGACATACAGCAGGAACAGACCTTCATAGCGATACTGTATGAGCTTTGTGCAGTGCTGTTCAGCCAGCTCTTCAATCAGTTGATCGATGGCTCGACGAGCATCCCCCAGAAATTGTCCTTCAACCTGTGCCGCTCGACGACGAAGCGCAGAGAGATCTCTGCGATCACTGAAATCTTCCGCCTGAATTCCCGCACTATGCACATAGCCAGAGACCACCATCCGGGCTTCCTGCAACTGCTGATCGGCAATTCCGAACGAAGCCAGTCGCTCCAGCGTTGAGTCTGCATCGTTCTCTTCGACTTTCGATTTCACCCACCGAGCTCCCTGCATGGCGCCAATCAAAGCCATTTGCGCGGATGAGCGTGCTCGAAAGAAACTGAATGAGGCGATAAATGCTCCCAGTCCGTTGTAGAAGCGAAGCACTGAACTGAACGGACTGAATCCCCAGATATCAGTGACAGCAGCCAACAGGCGTCGTTCCCACAGATTTCGATTCAACAACAACTCATCACGCAGTTGAGTCGTTAGCGAATCTCGCAACTTTGTCCGCTGTTGTTCCAAAATATCCTGAAGCGAACGAACATCTTTAAGCCGCTTATCATAATCGACTCGACATAACGTCAGCGCTTCTTCCAACAGATCAATCAGGTTGGCTCGTCGGATCGCGACGCGGCGTGACGCACCCAGTTGGTTGGTCAGCAGATCAATCAGGCGGCCGAAGTCTCCGGAAGTTCTTTGCCCCTGAGCTTGCTCCAGCATTGCTCGCCGCGAATCCACAAAGAACATGTCCGGAACCTGATAGGCCGGTGCCAGATTCTGTTTCCAGTCGTCGCGAATATCGGAATCCTGATCGGCATGCGTCTGCACAAAGACCAACCGACAGCCGGCCGCTGCATCAGCCAGCTCTTCAGAGATTCTCGCACTGCGGTACTTTTGCTGAGTCGAAACATAGAGCAGGACATCACAATGCGGCAGGATCGCGCGAAGCCGAGCCAGATTGCTGCCGGAGTCCGCGCCTTCGCTGGTATCCGGGTCCGGGCAATCGATAATCACCAGATCACGCAACATTGGCGTGTCGATTTTCTTGATCTGAAACTGATTCAGATCCAGACCGAGCGCATTGACTTCAAAATCCGGATGCACCAGCAGGATCGGCATTGTGGTTGTCGGTCTCTGTCGTCCCGACTGCGAAACTTCCTGCCCGACCAGCGCGTTAACAAGTGTGCTCTTGCCTGTCCCTGTTCCACCGAACGTGGCCACGACGATGGGCGATTCGAGTCGAATCCGCAACGTGGTCACTCGCTCCACAATTTTCCGCACCACCGACCGCGCTTTGTGAGCAGGATCCCAGGCGGGCTCATGATCCAGCCACCGACGCACTCGCAGGACAAGATCGTCGATCTCGGCGAGGATAGTAAGATGTTCCAGTTCAGGAGTCAGTGACATGAATGACAGTCCAAAAGTAGGGTGTGACAAGTGAGCGCATGCGAGCGCAGGCACACCAGTTCGTTATTCAAATTCGCTGCAGCGTCGCCACGCAGTCCTGAATCGTCGACCAGGCATCGCACTTCGTCAGTTCCGCAGCGGCCTTGAGTTCCCCCGGAAGGTCGCCCAGTAATTCATCGTGAATTAAACGTGTCAGCCAGGCGGCTCGTCGAGTCGTAAACGAGGAATGCAGGGAATGGAACCAGGCCTGCAGCATCCCGGCTCCGGACCCCGCCGCTTTGGACACTGCTGCCTCACCCGCGATCGCGGCCGTCGCGCCACCAGCCACATCGGCTACGACGTGCACCATGGCCGATGCAGCCGCATGGCCCAGCATCGGAGCCACCAATTCACCCGCCGGACCAAATCCGATGGAGAACAGCACGACACTCGTCACTGGTCGCACCGCCGCTGAAACATTATTGAGCTGTCGATAGAGACCAAACAGATCCGGCTGGGTTTTCTCCAGTTGCAGCATCTGTTCGTTCACAACATCACGCAGTTCTTCGTCAAAATCCAGAGCGTCATGCTTCGTCCGCAGAAGACTCAGCAGGTTTGCTCGAGCTGATCCGCTGAGAACGGCCTCGAGCCTTGGTCGGATGACATCATTTCCTGAATTGGCCATCCACTGGAGCTTTTCGAACAGTTCTTCGACCACCGACAAAATCGCGGCCCACTCACGACTGCGATAATCATCCATGACCGGTACGGGATCTCCCTGAAGTGCTCGCCGGGCTGCTCGAACGGGCCACAGCAGTCCATTGCCGACGACACTGTAGGCGGAGTTAATCGTGCGAGCCCAGCCTTCCTGGCGAGCCTGCCACCATTTGCGAATCTCAGCGACCACTGCAGAATTCGAAGGCGATGGCCAATTGCGAATTTGAATCACACTGTCCGCCGCCAGCCGTTCCGCCGTATGTCCCAGATCCTCACTGGCGCTGCGGAGCTCTTTTAGATACCCAGGAATGCCGCGTTGAGGATGAGACAGCTCACGCAGCGAACCCAGCAGAGTTCTCATGCGAATCTCGCGAAACTTCAGCTTCGCGAGATCAGCCGAAAGATTGCGAGGTGTATTGTCCGGGGATGCGTTGGCTGTAGAACCTTCAATCCGATTCTGTGAGCGATCAAAGAATGGCAGACGCAATTCTTCAGCCGCTCTTCGATCGGCCGGTGCCAGATAGACCGCATCCGGCTTGATGTGCGTTTCCTCGCAGAATGTCTTCAGCCAGATAGGCCAGTAGGGATCGTCTTCCGGCAGCAGCACCTGATTGAAGACGATCAACACAGACTTATCTTCATCGCCGGCTTTACGGAAGAACTCTTTGACCGCAGCGTCGTTATACTTTTGTTGAGTCAGCACGGCGATCAGCACATCGGCACAGCGTCGCACCGCATCGGCTCGCACCCAGTTGACTCGCGCATCGCTGTCGATATCCGGCGTGTCCAGAATCAATAGTGACGAAGGCAACTCCGGAGCTGTTCGCCAGAAGATGCGGTGAGCCGAACTTTCTTCCAGAGCAAGATTGGCGTCGGTCCATTCCTGCAGGACAAAGTCGGGGAACACATCTTCCAGCCGGCGCGATTTGGTAAAGCCTTCGGGAACCAGCAGCACCGGATGCTTGGTGCCTGAGGCCAGCGGGCTGCTGGCACTGGCTTTGCATCCGGCCAGATGATTGAAGACAACGCTCTTGCCGATGTTAGTACCACCGACAACCGCAACGACCAGAAACGCCTGATCGCCAAGTTGCGGAATCAGTTTTTGTCGTAGCAGTTCAAACCACTCGCGCCCGGCCAACGGAGGCGTCTGCAGAATGGCGGCTCGCTTTTCCAGTTCATCCAGCGCAGGGACGAGCCGCTGCATGGCGGCGGTGCAGGTTTGAAAAACAGAATCCAGTTTTGCTTCGTCCACGCTTATGCTCAGCGTCGTCCGGTGGTTTCGTCATCGCCTTCGTCGAGATCATCGATGTCGTCGATATCATCTTCATCGTCGTCGTCATCATTGTCATCGAAGTCGTCGTCGTCAAATTCTGAATCCGGATGCAGCGGATCATTCGGCGAAAAGAAGAAATCAGCCAGTCCCATCGGAACATTGTTGCCCCCCAGAGACTGATTTTTCTTATCCGCGAGTGATTTAAGATCCACAGCGTCCTGTCCGAGACATTTCTCCAGGGATTCACGCCACGCATCATCGCGAGCGAGAGGATGAGTCGGATCCTGGGCAATTCGCTTCAATGCAAATCGCAGGATGTTGATACCATCGCGAGTCGAGAAGTCCAGATTCAGCGAATGAGCTTCCTGCAGAAAGTCGACGGTCAGGCTCAGCATCTGGTCATCAGCAAACGGCAAATGATACTTCAGAATAGCCAGTTCATCTTCGCGAGCTGGATGACCGAGCGTCAAAGTTGGCTGCAGGCGGCTGAGAATGTAATCGGGAATCTCGAAGGTGGATTCATCTTCATTCATCGTGACAGCACATCGAAAATCCGGATGAGCCGGGATTGAGATGCCAGCGACAATGGATTCCACGTAGCGACGATGGTCCAGGAGCGGAGCAAGGCTGGCCCATGACTTTTCATTCATGCGGTTGCCTTCGTCCAGAATACAGATGCCACCTCGCAGCATTGCGGTGACCATTGGCGAAGCGTGGTAGGCGATTTTACCGCTCTCGGCCAGAACCGGAGTGACCAGCAGGTCTTCCGGACGTGTATCTGCCGTGCACTGATAGATGTAGAGTTCCTGCCCTCGCTGACGAGCTCCGGAAATCGCCAGAGTCGTTTTGCCAATGCCCGGCGTTCCGACCAGTCGCGGAGTCAGGGGCAGGTCACGAGGATCCACAACAAGCCAGCAGGCCAGCAATTGCTTGAGGACTTCGCGCTGCCCGATCCATTCGCCTTCAGTTGGGTCGGGAGAACCAAGGTGCAGATTGATACCGTCAATCGTATGGATTCTGCTCATGAATGTTCAGTTATGTTTCGTTAGCCAGAAAATGAGGGGCCGCAACCGGGCCGCAGGAAATCGCGGATCACGCTCGGGACGCGACTCCAATGGAGTCGACCGCCGTGATGTCAGCACGCGAATCAGCGCGGATCGAGCGGCGGTTGTCAACTGAACCGGTGTCGTGGTCGCAGCCGCTGAGATTTATGCGGCATTTCAATGCAGATTCCGGCCGAAAAAAAAAGCACGAGCCGTCCGGCGTGAGAGTTTGAAGACTCAACGACACCGCACGGCTCGCGCTATTACGCTTGAATTCAGAACAATAATCTTCGGATCACGCCAATCGGCTCGTCCGGACAATTGTCAAAATCAGCCCATCAGTTCCGGGATTGGTCGACCGTGGTCAACGATCGGCGTTGGGCGGCCGTTGAAGTCTTTGATCAGAGTATTGGCGGCGTCGATTCCCAGGTGATGATAAATCGTCGCCAGGAAGTCACCGGCACTGCAGATGCGTTCGATCACGTCTTCGCCACGCTTGTCGGTCGCTCCGATAACCTGGCCTGTGCGAATGCCACCGCCCGCCCAGATATTCGAAAACGCGCGAGGCCAGTGGTCGCGACCGGGCTGCATTGTTCCGGCTGGAGCACTCGCGTCGCCAGCTCCGGTGCTGGCCGAATGTTCGATCTTTGGTGTTCGACCGAATTCTCCAGTCACCACAACGAG
>CAIXQV010000688.1 GCA_903921605.1 uncultured Planctomycetaceae bacterium
GAAGGGTTTCGAGCTGAAAACTGCTGAGCTCGAGAACCACAATATCGTCGTTAGTAATCTGCGAGAGCTGATCAAGCAGGCTGATTCCGATGTTTCCACCCAGCCAGATGTTTCGAAAGCCGGAGTTGGGCTCTTCGTCTGCCGGTGATCCCTTGAGCAGATGATGAATCAAGGCTGCGGTCGTCGACTTGCCATTACTGCCAGTTACAGCAATCACCGGCGCGGGGTTGTGGCGCAGAAAAAGTTCGATCTCCGTCGTAACATCCGCGCCACGCTGGATGGCTTCGTTTACGAAGGGGTTGTCGGGCCGCACAGCGGGGTTAGCAACCAGCAGTTCACAGCCCTGAAAGACATCCACCGGATGTTCACCAAGAGCCCAGCGATAAATGCAAACGTCAGACAACGCTGCGATAGAATCTTCCAGCTCTTCAGCCGGTCTAAGATCTGTGACCGTAACCAGTGCACCCTGCTGAGCAAGAAACCGCGCCGCGGCGACGCCGCCTCCAAATCGTCCCAACCCCATGACTGTGGCACTGATGCCCGCGTAGAGACCGTCCAATTTGTGATCATCCTGAGTCAAGATGTGAAGAGGTCTTTGACAGAGGTTTAAAGATCGAGCGATTCAGCCACGTTAACAACCGGCTCCGGCGGCCACCAGTCTTCGACACTTAACAGCCGCAGCATTTCAGAACGAAGCGTCTGCATCAGTGGATCCGGGCCACGAGGCTTTCGACCGGGATCAACTTCAATGGCTGGGCCAATTCTGAAGTCGACTCGCCAGCATTCCTGGGGCGTTACCTTGTCAGTCAGGTCTTCTTCAAGACGATGCACGGTTTCCGCAATGCGTTCTGGTGTCACAGGGCCGCGGGCCCCTTCATCGAGATAATCGATTGGGTACATGGACAGCGTCTGAGCGTAATAGCAATCGGTCAGTTGCCGCCATCGGAGGCGTTGCTCATCCTCCGACAGTTGGCCTCGCAGCAATTCCGGCACGATGGCTGATCGAATATCCTTGACTCGAGAAACCACGTCACCAGTGCGAGCTTTGCCAAGCCATTGTCGCTCGGCCGGTTGCAGAATTCCATTGATCAGATTTTCGATCCGCGGTCGAAATGAGCCCGTGCGAGTCTCACCAAGGATCTCAATCTCTCGTGTTGCCAGGTGAGCGTTCGCAAGGTTGTGAATTCGCTTCAGAACCGGCAAATGTTCGTGACTTTTCCAGAACGTTCTTTCTTCCAGCATCTTCAAAGCCGGCCCGACACATTCCATCAGGTCACACGTCATGCGATAACGCATACCTATCGGATGAATCACCACTTTCTTGCCAGGACTGATCTCCGCCCGCTTCTTTGCTGCGACTCGAGCAATGAATGACACACCGTCCATCAGAGAATTCAGACGATCATTGGACCGTGAAACCACTCCCTCAGGAAAAATCACCAGGGGTCGTTCGGCGTTCGATACGATCTGCACTGCGGTATCGAGCGACTGACGATCAAGTCCTTCGCGATAAATGCTGAATCCGCCAAGACGACGAATCACGAACGCCTCAAGCTGACTCTGTTTGAAGAGATGCCAGCTCGCTATCGAATAAACATGGCTGGGAATCTTGCGGCACAGCATCCCGATAATCATAGGATCGGCATCGCGCGCGTGGTTCGGACACAACAGAATCCCGTGCCCGGCCTTCAGACTATCGCGAACGTGGTCCAGACCTTCGTAGGTACACTGCCATACGCCGTACGACTTGCGCAGATACGGTCGCAGCCAAAGCCTGAACATCCATGATAACAAATGTCCGCGATACGGCGGAATAAACTTATATGGCTCACCAATAACGACACGATGCATCGCGAAAAGCCCCAAACGTGGGCGGGGTTCCAATACTGATTCGACCGACCAGTCCGAAGCCCAGGGAAGATGCTGCAAAAAGAGATGAAGCCTGCAGCAAGAGAGGAAAATAACACATGGGCGTCAGCAAAAGAGGGCGACGCCGAATTAGGCTCGCCCTCTGTTTATCTTCAACGTATTCACCGAGCCTGAACTATGTGGCTTCCAGCTCTGGTGGCTGATTGGCGCGGCGTGCTCGCATTTCTGCACGGCGACGATCACGGCGACGAATGTCACTTGGCTTTTCGTAGAATTCTCGTTTGCGCATTTCCTTCTTCACGCCGGCATGTTCAACCAACTTACGGAACCGACGCACTGCTTCGTTGACACTTTCATTATCACGCAAACGCAACTTAACCACAAAAACCCTCCTCTGGACACCTGAATATTTGAACAGTCTGAGAACTCAATTGTCTCTGAATGTACCAAACGCGGGGAGAAATGCAAATTGCTGAGTTCCCGCATTTTGTCATCGACGGGGAAACAGTCACCATTGAGATCACAAGCTCAGAACCACGTTACTCGTTGAGCAGGATTCAGTAAGCTTCGCCCGGCCAATTCCCCACGAACACGAAGTTATCGGCAAGTTTTCCTCATGAGCCGCGACTGCATCTACATCATCGATACATTTTCTCTGATGTTTCAGGTCTTCCACGCTATTCCTCCGATGACCGGAACTCAGGGACAGCCCACAAACGCCGTTTTCGGCTTCACGCGGGACATTTTTGCCATCCGGGACCGCAAACCGAAATACCTTGTCTGCGCGTTCGATTCCCCGGGGCCTGGCAAAAGAGACGAAATTTACGACAAATACAAGGCGAATCGGGCGGAGATGCCTGAAGACCTGCGTCCTCAAATTTCCCTGATCAAGCAACTTTTGCAGGGTTTTCGGATCCCGGTTCTGGAAATGGCCGGCTGGGAAGCCGACGACGTAATTGCGACCGCGACGGCCCAGGCCGCTGCTAAAGGTCTTGATGTCGTCATCGTTTCGTCCGACAAAGATGCCCGGCAATTATTGAGCCCCCAGGTTCGCATGCTGAACTGCCGGAAGAATACCTTTCTGGACGAAGCCGGTCTGATGGAGGACTGGGGCGTACGACCGGATCAGGTCGTTGACTTCCAATCTCTGGTCGGAGATTCCGTCGACAACGTCCCGGGCGTTCCCAAAGTCGGGCCTAAAACCGCCCGAACTTTGATCGAGCAATTCGGAACTCTGGATAATGTCCTGGCGAACGCAGACAAAGCGCCCGGCAAGAAGCTGGCGGAGAACCTGGTGACGTTTGCCGATCAGGCTCGACTCAGCCGAGAACTCGTTCGTCTGCGGACCGACCTGCCGATCGCGGTGGATTTCGAAGCCGCAATCATATGCGATCCCGATTTCCAAGCTCTCTACGATCTCTTCACGGTTTTGGGGTTTCGCCGTTACGCGACGGAGATGCGTGAAAAGCTTGTGCTCGAGCCAGACGATTCGGCGAACAGTGCGACTGCTCAATCTGGCAACAAACGAACAAAATCGGCTGAAGGTAAATCCGCTGACAGTTCTGACAAAAAGAGTACTCGCCAGAAATCGCTGCTGCTGTCAGAAGAACAA
>CAIXQV010000689.1 GCA_903921605.1 uncultured Planctomycetaceae bacterium
AATCTCTTCGTGACGCCGGGCGAGCATCAGGCGACGATTCGCATGGAACTAAAGGTGCGACAGTACGCACAAGGTTGGCAGTTACTGAAACTGCGAGCCGGGAACTTGCAGGTAGAGAAAGCCGAAATCAACGGACAAGCGGCATTGGTTTCTCGAGATCCTGCGGAACCATCCGCACTGTTGATCGCACATGACACCGTCGGCGACTTTACAGTTCAGATCAGCATGTCGACGCCCCTCGCGAAATCCGGCAGTGATCAATCGGCGGCCTTTGAACTTCCCGTCGTGCCGGCTGTGCAACTGAACGTAGAATGTCCCGCTGGCCGCCATCTTCTCGTCAACGATCTGAAACTTGAGCGTCCGGCTGCGGCCGATGCCGTTGCCAATTACGTTGTGCCGGTCGGAAATGCTCCCGATGTGCGTTTGCGCTGGGTGGTGCAGCAGAAGGAATCGGAGTCTCAAATTCTGGTTTTCGTTCGCACCGACGGAGCCGTTGCTGTTCAGAAGGAAACACTGCGCTGGGAAAGTGATTCGCGGATCAGTGTCTTTGGCGGATCGATCAACAAGGTGGTCGCTCAGGTTCCGTCGCAGTTGGAAGTGACCCGTGTGGAATCAGCCGGGCTCGAGGGCTGGACGCTGGAAGATGATCCAGCCAACGCCGGGCAAACACGAGTCACCTTGACCTATCGTCAGCCTTTTACAAACGACCGTGTTGTGCGAATTCATGGCGTCTCGGCAGCAACCGCAGCGACATCCACAGACGCGGGAACATCGCCCGGGAAATTGGCTTTACAGAGAATTCCGACGCTTCAGTTCGCCGAAGTGACGGCTCATACCGGCCGACTGATCGTAACCCATGAAAACGGATTGCGACTCGTCTCCGAAACCGGAGGCGGCGTGCGTACGATGTCGGCGGCAGATCTGGGAGTTTCACTGGAAGCTTCTGTCTTTGATTTTTGGTTGCAGCAATTCGAACTGAAAGTGGCGGCTCGTCCTCGCGATCGTGAACTGTTCGCGGAGTCCAATGCGACTCTGCGAATTGACGACACGTCAGCGACGTTTGAAACCACGCTGACGATTGAAACGCTGAATGCTCCGCTGTTTGAGCTGCTGATTAATCTGCCGCCGGACTGGCAATTAACGAGCGTGCAGTCATCCTCGGATGCCAACAACGCGGCTGCGCTGAGTCCGCTGACATGGACCAACGGCAGTCAGCCCAATCAGATTCTGGTGAAGCCATCTCAGCCTATCGCGCCGGGACAGTTGATGAATCTGGCGCTGGCACTGAATCGAACGATTGGTGATCCGGATCAGGAACAGAAGCTGCCGCTGCCCATCGCAACGGCGGCTGAAGTGACAACGGTTGGAGGATTCTACAAGGTTCAGTTTGCGGACGACCTGATTGTTTCCCCGGCGACGCTGTCTGGCTTGACGCCAGTCACAGGAAGCGGCACGGAACAGGTCTTTCAGAATCTTGGTACTACCGTATCCGGAGAATTTTCGATTGTACGCAAGCCGGCCCGCCTGGCTGCTCGATCAGTGCTGACCACATGGGCCGACAGCCGACAGCAATCGACCGACGCAGAAATTATTACTGATGTTTTGAACGGCACGATCCGAACATTGATCATTCGCCTTTCGGAATCACTCGGCCCGGACGTTCGCTTCGAAGTCACAAACGTGGGCCCAGTGCCCGGCATTCAGCAGACTCGCGCAATTCGGCCGGTCACAATTATTGAACAGTCAGCGGGAACTCCTGCCGATGGGCTGCGTCCATTCACATTAAAGCTGGACCATCGCTTCGCCGGTTCATTGTCGCTGCATGCACACATTCAGCAGGCGCGTCAG
>CAIXQV010000690.1 GCA_903921605.1 uncultured Planctomycetaceae bacterium
CTTCTTCCGTTGCTTCTTCCGTTGCTTCTTCCGCCATCGGCTGTTCGGTCTCTAGCGGCTCGAATTCAAGCTCCTGCTTTGATGGACGAGCTTTAGCTGAGACAACGGCAGATGCTGGTCTTGCAATTACGGGTTGCTGAACCGATCGGTTGGCCGCTGGATTCTGTGCGGCTTGCTGCTGGTTGGCTTTGGAACTCTTGTTCAGCTTCGTCAAAAGAGCTTCCGGGGTCTGAAAGCCAGGAATTCGCTCGATGATCTGCAGCGTCGGAGAGACAACCAGAATGGCTGGAAGGCCCTTGATATCGAGATCGGCGACTAACTGTTTGTGCTCGTCCGCGTCAATTCGCACAGCAACGTAATTCTGGTTCACGAAGTTCACAACGCGTGGATCAACGAAGGTCGTTTTCTCCATCCGCTTGCAATACATACACCAGTCAGCAGTAAATTCCAGAAGCACAGGCTGTCCCGTTGAGGCCGCCTGTTGCAGGGAACTTTCGATATCAGTGGACCAGGGAATCTCATTCCCGGCGACGAACTGAGTCAAGCTCATCACCACGGCAAGAGTGACGAACGAAATATGGCGTGGCAGGCATTGAAGCGACATCGAAGAGCCCCATCCGTTGGGCGTGAAAAACTTAACTCCGTTTTCTGTATCGGACGGGAACCCGCGATTCGTGCGACTGTTCGATGCAAAACAAGGGACATTCCTCAAACCCCGCACAACCTGAATGGATTTGGTTGCGGAGAATTTCGCCGCCGCACCAGCCCATGCGGCAAATACTGCGGCCTGAGCAATTGCTGCGATGTTGCGCGGATCAGACTCAGGTCGGTTTGCATCTGGACGAGCGGCAGGAGACACATTCTGCCTCAATGCACTTTGGCCTTCATACGCCCCAGCGTGCAGTACGGTGAGAACTTCCGGCCGCTCATTGTCGTCACGGGCACACAAGTCGAGGAAAGCAGCGATGTCCAGGCAGACCAGCAGTCTGGTCCTGCTGAAATCAACAACTTCACTCCCACAAACATGGTGTTCCGGAAACTTGCAGTGTGACGGTGAATCGCCGAGCATGCACGCACAGACTTTGCTCTGCCCGCCATCCGTTGCTTACCCGCCGCTACTCAGGACCTTCTGCATGAACACGGACATCTCCCGACTGGGATTATTGATCGTCGCAACTTTGTTCTTCGATCCGATATGCCATAAGACTTATGGCCAGACGAATGAAGTTATCAACCTGGGAGCTCAGCGAGAACTGTTTATCGACGATCATCTGCTTGGCGAGATGAACAATGTGCAGTTACTGGTGCATTCACCGGTTCGAGAAGACATCGCCGTGACATGCGATGCACCGTGGGAAGGAAACGGCTGTGGATATTTCACCGTGCTGCATGACAAGCAGGAATCAAAGTATCGCATGTATTATCACGCCTGGCAGATTCCGACCGGAATTGAACCCGGCGGTCCGCTGACGATTGGCTACTTTGAGAGCAGCGATGGGATCAAATGGGATCGCCCGAACCTGGGACTTTGCGAGTTCAACGGTTCAAAAGACAACAACATCATGCTCGACAAAATGGGGGACGGAGGACTCTGCCATGACTTCTCACCGTTTATTGACCCAAACCCCAAGGCTGCGCCGGAAGCTCGCTACAAAGCGACCGGAGCTGGGTTCGACTGCATGAAGGGCGTCTGGGCGTATCAGTCGCCCGATGGAATTCATTGGACGCCGATCAAGGACAAGCCCGTTTTCGACAAGGGCATTTTTGATTCACAGAATATTTCGTTTTGGTCGACCAAAGAGCAGAAGTATGTTCTCTACTATCGCATTTTTTCCGGTGAGGGAACAACTGGCACTCGCCTGGTCAATCGCGCGGTTTCGGACGACTTTGTGAACTGGACGGATGAGGGCACGATTGAGTTTCCTGAAGGCGAAGGCCCCGAGCAACTGGCTCAGTTTTATGTCAACCAGATCAAGCCTTACGAACGAGCACCTCAGATTTATCTGGGATTCCCCGCGCGTTACGTGGACCATGGACTCACGGCATCAACTCCGCTTTTGCCGGAATGGAGTCTTCGCGAAAAACGCATGACTGTCGCGCCGCGTTACGGGACAGCGGTGACAGATTCGGTGTACATCACCAGTCGAGATGGCAAGACGTTTCGTCAGAGCAACGATGTGTTCCTGCGGCCCGGCTTGAGAACTGAACATAACTGGTCGTATGGCGATAATTATATCGCGTGGCACGTGGTCGAAACGGACTCCACGAAAGATGATGCCCCACGTGAGCTATCGTTGTATGCGACGGAATCGTATTTCACAGGCCGTAATTCTCGCCTTCGTCGTTATTCGCTCCGAATCGATGGCTTCGCGTCGGTCCATGCCAAACTGCAGAACGGTGAACTGCAAACAAAGCCGATTACATTCACTGGCAAAGAACTATCGATTAACGTGGCAACCAGTGCGGCGGGAATGGTCCGAGTGGCGATCTGCAATCCTGATGGGTCTGTGATTCCCGGGTATACATTGGAGGACTGTGACCTCATCTACGGCGATTCCATTGATCGCAAAGTCACATGGAAGAACAATGCCAGCGTTGAATCACTGATCGGCAAGCCGGTGATTTTACGCTTCGCAATGAAAGAGGCGGATCTGTATTCTCTTATCTTTCAATAGTGGCGTGCAGCATTTCAGCTTCCATGCCGCTATTTCTCACCGAGTAACACGTTGGCATAGCTTCCCGGCAAGTCCGGTAGCCCGCTCAGCAGTGATTCGGTGGCGCCGGCGAGGATGTTGCCCGAAACCAGGTTGTGCTGGCTCTTTCCAGTCAGGCGGATGGCTTGCCGCATCGTGGGAGTAGTACGACGGTCGACGATTGTGTTATTCGTGATCCGACACCGCTGGCAATCCTGCAGCTCCACGCCGCGATGCACAGGATCCATGATCTGGCAATCCGTCATTCCGCAATCCGTGCAGCGAACAAATGTCACCGCCGCGCCGTCGTCGGGACTTCCCGCGGAGAATCTTTGAGTCGTCAGGCTGCTGAGCAGGACGTTATCGCAGTCTTCGAACCGCAGCCCATCCTTCGGCACTTCCGAATCCATACCTCGCCAGCCAAACGAGTTTCCGCTGACGACGATTCCCGAACACTGCGCAGCAAAGATGCTCAGGTTGGTTGAATCATAAATCGTGTTCCCGGTCAGCGTGACTCGGGAGACGTTCTGTAACTCGACAGCTCGCCACTGACTTCCCA
>CAIXQV010000691.1 GCA_903921605.1 uncultured Planctomycetaceae bacterium
AAAGATGCGAAGGGATTTTCACCGACCACGATCACACGACTGAAGTCCGTCTGGGAAGAAGAATACGACGAATGGTCAAAGCGTTCATTGAAGGACAAGCGATACGTCTACATGTGGGCGGATGGCATTCACAGCAACATTCGGTTCAACGACAACCAAGGTCGCGACTCTGATGAAAAACGCCAGTGTTTGCTGGTTTTTATGGGCGCCACAGCAGACGGCACGAAGGAACTGATTGCTGTTGTGGATGGCTTTCGTGAAAGCGAACTGTCATGGAAGGAGATACTGCTGAACCTCAAAGCTCGCGGCCTGCGATACGATCCACTGCTCGCCATTGGCGATGGTGCTCTGAGACTCTGGAAGGCTCTTGAGAAGGTCTTTCCGACAACACGAGTCCAGCGTTGTACGGTTCACAAGAAAGCGAACGTGCTCGACAAGATGCCGAAGTCAGTTCAGCCTCAGGCGAAGAGAATGCTGCATTCGATCTGGGATGCACCGAAGAAAGAAGAAGATCTCAAAGCGTTTGACTTGTTCCTTAACACATTCGAAGGCAAGCATTCAGCCGCTGTGGAGTGTCTTCGCAAAGATCGTGAAGTGTTGCTGACGTACTATGATTTTCCCGCAGAGAACTGGTGTCACATCCGAACGACGAATCCGATCGAAAGTACCTTTGCCACAATCCGTCTTCGCCATCGAAAAACAAAGAACAACGGCAGTGCAAAAGCCTCACTAGTGATGATCTTCAAGCTGGCTCAGAGCGATGCCAAAGGCTGGCGAAAGCTGCGAGGTCATCAACACATTCCGGAGGTGATCAAGGGTGTCCGTTTCATCGACGGTGTCATCGAACAGTCAGCTGATGAACTCAAATCAACAACCACCAAATCCCCTACAACTCATACCGAAATCGTCGCCTGAAAAATTCCGCCTGAACACAACATTTGGCAGTAACTCCCTTCCTGAACATCCAGTGTGTATGCCGTACCGCACCACGGACATGGCACTTCTGTCGCAAAGAACTGGTCATAAATCACGAACTGCTCAGACAGATTGTCGCCAAACGGGTTGTCCACGGGGCGAGCCCGCTCCCCCGTAATTGATTTGCGTTAATCGTTCTGTTTGTTTTCATCAAGGTGATGAGAAGCAGCGAACGCATCAGACGTAACAATGCGGCCAGCTTTGGGACAGTAGAATGCTGGACATGCCACACGAAGCATCCGGAAATCACATGTCAGTGGCTCAGTCGGCCCTTCGCTTCCACACAGTGTTGAGAGCCATCTGCGATTATTGGACGCAAATGAAAAAGGTTGAAAAACCTGGAGGATTTTACGTTGCCTGGACAACCATTTGTCCAGGCAGCGAGCTTACACTTAGGGGGATAAGCTGGGAGGAGTCTGCTGAACGCTGGGATGCGGTTTCGAACAAGGTGCGACCTTTGAAAAGACAACCGTTTCATGACGACGTTCATTCACACCGCGGACTGGCAACTTGGGAAACCATTCGCTCGACTCGACGACTTCAGCAAAAGGGTCCGATTGCAGCAGGAGCGAATCTCCGTGCTGCACCGGATTGCCGATGCAGTGAC
>CAIXQV010000692.1 GCA_903921605.1 uncultured Planctomycetaceae bacterium
CGTGCAGCAGGAAATCATCCGCCGCTATCCGCAGACTGAAGATGGTCGACAGGCGGCAGAGATGTTGTTTCTGTTTTACTCGTCTGCAGAAACTCGCTACTACCGAACTCGTTCAAAAAGTGGCTCGCCGTTCGGAGCCTCGGTCGCTACGGCTTCAGTAGATTCTCCCGCCGTCGGTAAGACAACGACACCACAGGCGGGCGCTCTTGATGTTAATGGCTCAGATGCTGTCGGCGGTTCTGGCTCCGCTAATGGTACAAACTCCGGCATTGACTCAGGTCTGGCCGGTGCAACGTTCATCACGCCCGAGAGTCGCAGTCCTCAGGCCCAGGGATTCGTTCCACAGGGGCAGGGGCAAGATCCGGTTGCGGCCCTGCAGGAGCGATGGGACAGTCACGCCGCGACGGCATTTCGCATTCTTTCAGCGAGAGATGCTTCGCAGGTCTCAACGCGTCAGATTGATCCGGCGGTGCTGCTTCGCTACGCCGTGAATCAGAGACAAGTCGACGCGGCCGGGGAGCAATCGAACGCTTTAGCGGAACTTAGTCAGCGGCCGGACGAGTTTGGTCTGTTTGCGAAATCAGAAATGCAGCTCAGAGCCGCGGCGACGTCCCCGTTGCCTCTGTTCAATCTGCCTCGCCAGACAGAGCGACCATTTCTGGATGGCCGACTGACCGATCCGATCTGGGAGAATGCTCAGGAGATTTCCCTGCGTTCGGGTTCAGGTTCTGGTCGGAGACGATCAAGTTCCTCGAACGCCGATTCAGACGCCAGCATCGACGAGGGCGATGACACTATTCGCAGCTTCAGCATGTTGGCGTGGGATGAAGAGTTTCTGTACATCTCAGCGCGGCTGGAAAAAACTCCGGCCCATGATAACGACGTTGAACTGGCGGCGGCTCGCAGTCATGACGCGAAACATGGAGACAAAGATCGTTTCGAAATAGAACTCGACACTGACCGCGACTATGTCACGTCGTTTCAGATGACGGTTGATGAATCCGGGCAAACCAGTGACCGCTGCTGGATGCTGACTCGCTGGAATCCTCAGTGGTACGTCGCTGTTGACTCCGATGAAACGGCCTGGCGAATCGAAGCAGCGATTCCGTTCTCTGAACTGATTTCTCGTCCTGCGAAGGCGGGTGATATCTGGACGGTCCGCATGAGACGCATTCTTCCCGGGGTTCTTGAGCACAGCTCGATGAGCGCAGACGGTGTCGCCACCGCGGGCAAGACTGGCATTGTGCGATTCATCCGACCGAAAGTCACAACGGAATCTCGCATGAGGAAGTCGAAGCCCTGAGAGGCTGTTGAGGATCAGGAAACAGGCTGAATTTGTGTCGTTCTATTTCCTGCCGGGCAACGCATCTCCGGGGCTGGACGATTCCCTGTGCCGGGAAACGTGGACTAACTTGCAACCGCAGGCGTAGTCAGGAGTGCTCCCCGCAAAGCGCATTTGCGATGATGGCTTGATGGGCGAGCGGCATTCCTGCAAAGATCCGCTGTCCATGGAAGACATTTGCTCCTGATCCCTGCATGATCAGGTTGAAAGTTGAATCAGTCGCAGTTCAAATCAGCGCTGACTTCGTTGTCCTGTTCGACGGTTTCGGGATCGCGTTGAAGTTCGCCGATGACTCGATCGTTGGTGTTGACTGGAAGAATTTATGAGTTCATCGAAAAGTGTCACAGGCAACAAGTCATCCTCCGAGGGGGGCTGGTTGCATATCCTGGGCAATGTTGTGGGATCAGTCTTCATCCTCGGACTTGGCGTCTTCGGTCTGCTGTTCTTCGGCAGAAGTCCAGAAGTGCCAACGGATACGTCGCGGCTGAAGTCCGCGTCAGAAGCTCCCCTGGTGGAAACAGCCGAGGTGACGCCGTGGGACAAGCCGTTTCACCTGGACATTGATGGCGAAGCAACCAGCTATCGAGTGCTGACTGTCGGAGCAGAGGTCACGGGACGGATTCTGAAGAAGTCCGACGAGACTCGGAGCGGGACGTTCGTTAATCAGGGAGATGTTCTGTTCGAAGTTGATCCGGTGAACTATCAACTGGATCAACAGCGTTTACAGGCTCGTGTTGATCAGGCAACTCAGGAACTGAAGGCCATTGAAGTTGATCTGCAGAACGGGGCAGCGCTGCTGAAGCTGGCTCAGGAAGACAATGAGTTGCAGAAAGAACATCTGGAACGAGTCAAAACGGCGGCGGTTCGCAAAGCCGCCTCGGAAGCGGAACTGGACAATGCGGCTCGCCAGGAACTCACCTCACGCAATGCCGTGCAGATGCAGCAGAATCAGTTGAACACATTGGCCCAGACAAAGAAAACCAAAGAGGCCGCGTTGAAACTGGCCGAGGCTGAACTGCAAAGAACTCGCGTCGATCTGGAACGCTGTCGCATCGTGGCTCCGATCACCGGACGCGTCGTGGATGACATGAAAGAAGAAGGCGATTATGTGAAGCCCGGCGATACGCTCGTTCACATCAGCGATTCCAGCCGCATGGAAGTGAAGTGCAGTCTGAAAGGTCAGGAACTGGCGTGGATCTGGCAGCACGGACAGCAATCCGACGAACCTCCGATCGCCACTTCGGAAACTTCGGCGAAAACAGAAGCAACTCCGACAGAGAGCGCTGCTTCCTCGGTCGATGCGACTTCCGCGGCTGCACCTCGCAAGGCCGATCCATTTCAGATGCCGAATGTTCCCTGTGAGATCGCGTTCGAGTTCGAAGGAGTTGAAACCGTCTGGGACGGTTATCTATCGCGATATGAGGGAACCGGGATGGATCGAGCGACCAGGATGTTTCCCTGCCGCGTCATCGTCGATGCGCCGGAGAAGACTCGCGTGAACTCTCCGGATGGGATGACTCCGGTTTCGCCCCCAACGCTGCTCAGCGGCATGTATGTGACCGTGCGAATACCGATCGATTCTCCGGTGCAGTTGTTGCAGGTTCCCGCCGAGTCGATTCGTCCGGGCGGACAGATTTGGGTTGTTCGCGATAGCAAGCTGAAGGTTGTATCCATTTCTTTGGTCCGCGTTGATGGTGATCTGGCTCTCGTGCGACAGGAAGAAGAAACCCTGAAGGC
>CAIXQV010000693.1 GCA_903921605.1 uncultured Planctomycetaceae bacterium
GCCATTCCGCCAGAGTGAATATGCCTGACTCAGCGTTGTCATACATGAGTTGGAATTCTGCCAGCCAGGATTTGACTGCCGGTTCAGTTATATGCATGCACGCGGCCAGATCGTTGCAACGCGGTCGCTAAGGCGTTTCGAGCTTCTGGGTCATCGGGATTCAATGCAACTACCTTAAGAAGGAGAGGTAATGCAACATCAAGGTGATTCGCGTTCAATTCCACTTGTCCTAAGGCGAGAAGAGAATCGTAATCTTCTGGGTGAGTCTTCAATGTTTGAGTGAAGACGTCGCGCGCCATGTCTAATTTTCCCAGCTCTAGAAGAGTGCGTCCCCAACCGTTCGACACGTCAGGGTCATTGGGGCTAGTCTTCAAGAGTTGCTGAAAATGAATTGTCGCTTCGGATGTGTTTCGCAAGAAAAGCAAAGCGTTTGCCAGTCGCAGTCGAATATCATCTCGCTGCGGGGCCAGACTGAGGGCTCGTTGAAAATGATCAGCCGCAATCTTCCATGAAGAATTACTGTAGGCCACCATCCCACGGAAAACTTGCGGCTGTGCATCAAATGGAAAGTCTTTTTCCCATGCGTCCACGACGGCAAATGCCTCAGCAAACCGATACGAGAGAAGGTAGCCATTCGCATACGCCTCGCAAATATCTGGGCCATCGTCTTCGGGATTGAGGAGCAGTTCTGTCAAATGCGGCTTCGCTTCATACAATTGTCCAACCTGAGCAAACGCGAGCCATTCTTCTCGTTGAACACGAGACTTGGAAACTCCCAACCTCAGCGCTTTCTGTAAACACTGATGTGTGGAACTTAACCTTCCCTGTCTGCGATACGCTCGGGCCATCCAGAACTGGACCTCCCCACTAGCTGGATCAATATTCTCTGCGGATTCCAACTCCACCAATGCTTTATCCGCATTGCGAGATTTAAGAGCCGAGCGAGCCACATTCAGATGCCGTTCAAGGCGATAGTCGCTCCAGTAATATGACATGGCAGCGACGATCAACGATAACATTGCGGTCAGAGACAATAAGCCATTTCTCTTCACGTTTAGCACCTGATGGGTTCTTACTGGCGAATCAAAACGGATTGAACGAGTTCGAAATGACAATCAACTTGCTTCAGTGCGACTTTGCTTGAATGCCATCTCGGAGCACTCGAATCTGAGGCAATAGTTGTGGTGCGCGAGATTTCGCGACAGGAGTTGCCTTGTCTAAAGCGGACTTTGCGTCGGTGAGGCGTTCGACGTCGAGATAAGCTTCGGCCAGCGTGACAAGGATGTAAGGGTCGTCAAATCGCGTCAATCGAGCTGCGCGTATCGCAAATGGGAGTGCCTCAGCGAATTGTCCTTGTTGATGAAACGCGTGTGCGAGCCCCTGGGAGCCGTAAGCGTGGCGAGGATCTAAATCCAAGACCTGACGAAAGCACTCAACCGCATCCGGCCATCGATTCAGTTGTGACATCGTCAACCCTCTTTGGTAATGGAGCTTCACGTTCAATGGCTCAGCTTCCAGCGCGAGTTGATAGTAACTCAATGCTTCTTCCCATCGGCCATTTATATGCGAGAGCCAACCGAGCATTGAGTTACCGAATGGATCGTCTGGATCGTACTTGGCTGCAGATTTGAGCGATTCAACTGCTCGTAATTCATCTCCAGCTTTGGCGTAAAGCATCCCAAGACGTCCGTGTGCACGTGCCAAGTCTGGCTTAACGTTAAGAATTTTCTGGAGCACCTGCTTTGATTTGTCGAGGTCGTTGCTATCGATCAGATGAACTGCTTTAAACCAATCATTATCGATTTGATGATGAATCGATTTTAGATCCTTCAATTGTTCGCGAAGTTCAGGCACATCATCGAATTTTAATGCGGTACGATAGGCGTCGATGGCTGCCAAGAATCGGAAGTCCTTCTGACATCTCTCCGCCTCGGTTTGCCAGAATTCAACAAGCGAACGTCTCAATCGTTTCGCTTCTGGGTGATTTTGGCCATCGAATTGCGTCAAATACCAGTCCAGTAATACTTCGTCTCGTGCTGCGGGATAAACCGCGATCCGGTGCTCTATTCGTTTGACTGGCGGAAAATACACGTCGTCTTTGGTCTGAAAAAAAACTTGGACTTTATTAAGTCGAGGCATATGACAGCCAATGCAATTGTCTCTAATGGCCTCGGGGAGCCGAGCCTGCTCCTGGCAATCAGCAGCGGTGTGGCACTTCGAACAAGATCTCTGAAACGGCGACCTCTCATCCAAGTCATCTCGACGATGAGGGTCGTGACACGTTATGCAAGTCATTGTGTCGCTCTTCTGGAAGCAGCGGCTTTCTCGCATGTACTCAACTTGATTCGCCACATGGTTGTCTTCTGGATGTCGGACGTCCAGAGTCTTAAAATACTGATCCAACGGCTCTCCAGGCCGATAGCTCAATGGCGGCTTGCGATACTTAATGGCATTACTATGACACTGAGCGCATAAATCAATGAGTCGGTCGCGACTTAACCGCCCTGGATGCACAATGGCTTCCGCAGACTTCGCTTCGGGGTGGGCTTTGTGAAAAGAAGAGTGATCGTGTCCCGGCCCATGACATTTTTCGCAAGTCACTCCCAGTATGATACCGTCGCGGTTGTATTGATTTTCAGTTCCAGCAACGTGCTCAAACCAAGTGGTATGACATTCCAAACAGCGTGGCATCATCGGTCGCGAAAAGGCACCGCTGCGTTCGGAGTCAATTAAGCTGGCACCCCATTCTTGTGTCGGGTGTAACCAGACAACCGGAAGCTCGTATAGTCGGTCCTCGTTCCAACTGAAATACACCTCATCGCTGGCAGTTCCAGAACCGTAAACAAGGCCGATCTGAGACGAAGTTTGTTTCTCACCAGTTGCAGTGGATTGAATTGCCGTTTGAACGAACGTGTCTTCTTTACGAGTCATTTCAAATCGAATTGAATCACACTGCGAAAAATGTCCCCGATCAGAATCAAATACAGATGGCATCGTCTTTGGATCTGGTCGAACGCAAGCTTGGTAATGGCGTGTGTTTTTGAACTCAACAACACGATCAAAGTGACATGCTTCGCAGTCATGGATTCCAACATACCCAGGATTTTTCGTCACCAATCGCTCGAAAACATCCTCAGAACTACTCAACGAATCGGACTCGACAAAAGAGGGCACTCGCTGCCAACGCCACAAAATCGCAGAGACTGACAAAACCAGGAGCAATATGGCAACGCCACACACGGTTACTCGACTGATTTGCGACATGCCAGCTATCCGTTAGTCGTTCATTTCAGGGAATCGTTGGCGCAGTAATCCGGTGTGGAGCACGAAGCGACAACTTCAGGAGGCGTGCCCGTTCTCGATAGTACTCGTACCGCTTCGCATCTTTTGTTAAGCGAGACAGTTCCACGAGAACCGACGTTAACACTGCATCGTCAGGACTGATCTGCACTGCACGTTCGATGGCAGATATGGCCCCGGAGATATCTCCGTTCTCTTGCCGACAGGCACCTAATAGCGACCAGTCATCAGCAATCCGGCGTTGCTGAACGACGTTCTCAAGTAAGCGTTGCGCTGCTGCAAAATCGCGCCGCTGAAAATAAATCTTCGCGAGATTACTTTCAGTGTTCGAGCGAACGGCATGGTTTAGCGAGTCGGCATCACGAAGTGCGAGTTGAGCAAAGCGATTCGCGCTGCCCAGATCTCCATCTCCGAGCTTCAGTTGAGCGATTGCCGAGAGAACCACGCTATCCGAAAAACCCGAGGAGTGCACCTTTTCTAACAAACTTCGAGCACGCTCCAAATACACTTTACGAAACGGATTGCCCTCTTCTGTCTCCGCAAAAACAATATTTGCTAACCCCAAAGATCGTGCGCGATCAGTCTCCGAGAGATAGGACAAGTCTTCCACCGGAACAAGCTGAGACGCATTCATCAGGGCTCTATTCAGATGCGGATCTTGATTGTGAAAACCGATCCTGTGATGTGTTGTAGCGACATGCGGAGCCTCTGTTGGCGACCGAACCATATGACACTGCACGCAGTTATCTGTGGCACTTTGTTGAATCCGTTTTCCGCTA
>CAIXQV010000694.1 GCA_903921605.1 uncultured Planctomycetaceae bacterium
CCCTCCAGCCCTTTGTCAGCCCCCTTAAGAACTGCCGAAGTCGTGGATGAAACATCCATACCAACCTGAGGATTTCGGTGCTGAGCAATAAGTACTGCGGACTCCAGCGTTCCCATACCCTGTTCCTGTCCCGAAAGCATTTTCATCATGAATTCATGGAAGAACTGACCGACAAGAAAGAAGGTCAAAGTAAAGAACAGTGCAACCGGCCCCTTCACGATACAACTGACTGTAACACCCAGCACAATGATCAGCATCAGCATCAAGGCAATGCTCACCAGGGCCTTGGTGTATCCAACAAGGAACGAACGATCCGGCTTGCGAATGAACAGGTCAGGGCGAGCCATTCCGAGGTACATTTGATCGTTGAGGCACGCGACTTCAACTCGCAGGAATCCATTGAAGACCAAATCTGTGAGGAGATCTTTCTCAATCAGCCAACCTTCAGTGTCCTGAGAGATCAGCAACTCTTTGCGGATGAGATCATCAAAGAAGGCGAACCATCGACGACCATCGGCAACTGCCAACTTGCCATCACTGATCTTCAGTGCGCCGGCAGTTAACTGTTCGTTCAAAACTGTCACCAATAACTCAGCATTGAGCGGCGATACAGACGCGTCCTTCTGGAGACTATCCACAAGGCCGGAGCTGATCGCATTTCCCTCAACCAGCTTTCCCTCTTCACTCCACTTCTGGAATACTCCCGACAGGAACCTCGCCAGGGTTTCATAGTCGGCTGCAAATCGAAGTTTGCGTGGAACCACTGTGATGTTTTCCGCTGCACCTTCGTGATACTCTGAAATGTGGAAGGCTGGAAGCGGCACCTCGAGTTTTGGCAGTGATTCATGCAGTACGTCAGCATTCTCCAGAATCCCTCCGGCCAAGGCCTCCAGGGATTCTGCAAACTCGGCATACGGAGGCTTATCCGTAGCCCCGGTCGCATTATTTGACTGAAGAACTTTGATGAGAGCGATGCCACTACCTGATGCGGCATCAAACTTTTCCTGAACAGGCAACAACGCAGGAAGTTTAAGTTCCTTGAGAATAACACCGGCGACGGCCAGTCCGTTCTGCAGACCAAGATAGTCCGCGGGACGCAGCTCGTCAGGGGTCGTGCGGACGCGAGTAGCCAGCTCTTTTAGTCGTTCCGAACCATTGCGAAACTGGCCGTCTCGCAAAGCATCTGCCACTGGCCTCAGAGCTTCGCCCTGAGACAACATGCCGAATGCCTCTTCACGTGGATTAGACGATAATGTGTACTGAGCCTGAACTCCCTGGAGCACGCTTTTCTCAGACCCCTTCACCGTTCTGAAAGCTTCGAATCGACACTCCAGCTTCAGACCTTCAACCGTCTTCGCCTCGTCTCCAGTACCGACAGTTTCTGTCACAATCGATTTTTCATCGACATCACGAAACATCCAGACAGCTCTGGCTCTGGAGTTCCCGGCGATGTGCGACCGATACATCCACGTATCACCCACATTGATACCAGTTGCGGACGGCTGACCGTCTGCATCAAAGAAGTAGAGTTGACCGAACACTGGAACTCGGCAGGTCAACTGACTGCGGCTGTTTTCAGGCAACTTGCGGTAGATCCAAACCGCTCCGATAACTCCCATGACAACAAGTACCAGGCATGACACGATACCCATGCCTGCCATACGTCCAATGACAATCTCTAACCGACGAGCCGGCTTGGTGACGACCGTGTGCAATGAGCGAATCCGAATGTCTTCCGGAAGTGCCCAGCAACTCAGGAAGATCACGGCAGGCAGAATCAACCACGCGATCGCTGTCAGCAAAAATGTTACGTGGATGGAAACCTGCAACTCCGGACGGGAGTTCGTATCTGTCAAAAACCAGCCGGCAAACATCAGCAGGACCGCAAACACCACAAACACGAGCAACGCTTTGCGCCGGATCGCTTCCAGCAGCGTCAGTTTCGTTAATGCGTAAATTCTTCGAGGCGAAAGCGAGAACAGGTCGCCCAGATAACTTCTCAGCCCCGTGGAAAAGATCGCAACACCACTTCCTCCGTTTCGAGCGAGAGAAAGTACGAACGACAATCCGACGGAGATCAGCGTCAAAATCCCAACAAGCATCATCCACGATGTGGCTGCGCCGGAAAGGTTGTAAGGTCTGATATCAAAGTCCATAAGTCACAGTTCCGACAAAACAGTCTGCGAAACAGCAGAAACATCACGGAGTGAGCCAGTCCAGCAGAGGCAATGCTGACGACAGGCAAAGTACAGAGTGGCTGGAGCGACAGATCAACTGGCCGCTCGAAAAATTGCAACCCAGCCTGCTTTATCAGGCGTTGCCGCCCTTCCCTGAAGCCGCAATCTCCTCAGCAGAAAAGCGTCGTCCCGGACGCTCGCCACTCTCACGAACAGTACGAAGGAAGAGTTCCTCGAGGTCTGCTCGCGGACTGGTGAACTGAGCATTCTTGATGTTGTGCTTTTCGAGGACCTTGCGAATATCCTCTTGCGCTTCTTTGCTGAGACTCGACGTGCGCATCTGAGTCTCGTTTCGCATTTCCAGCAGTTCGTCGACACGGCCCAGAACTTTCAACTCACCCTGGAACAGCACCGCGATGCGATCGCATACGTCCTGAACATCCGCCAACTGATGGCTACACATGACAACCGTCTTGCCCTGGGCTTTCAGACGCAGGATCAGGTCTTTCATTTCACGTGTACCCAGCGGGTCAAGACCACTGGTTGGCTCATCCAGCAGAACAAGTTCCGGATCGTTGATCAAGGCTTGAGCAAGGCCAATACGCCGAGTCATCCCCTTGGAGTATTCCTTCAATTGCCGACGGCGAGCTTTGCCAAGTCCGACCATTTCGATCAGCTCGTCAGAGCGACGAATTCGGTCGGCAGCCGACATGTTGAACAAGCGACCGTAAAAGTCGAGCGTTTCGTCAGCATTGAGGAATCGATAGAGATAAGACTCTTCAGGCAGGTAACCGATCTTTTCATTCTTCGAGACGTCTGAGGCTGACTTGCCCAAAATCGTCATTTCGCCGCTTGTCGGGAACAGCAGTCCCAGCAGCATCTTCATCGTCGTCGTCTTGCCGGAACCGTTCGGTCCCAGAAGCCCGAAGACTTCGCCCTTCTGCACATCCATACTCAGGCTCTTCACAGCCTGAACCTTCTTGCGGCCCCAGAAGTCTCGATAAATCTTGGACAGATTCCGGATCTCAATCACGGCGTTTGACATGTCGTACCGTTTCAAAGACTGAATTGAATGACAAAGAATTTAGAAGAAGAACGGGGCAAATCCACAGCCACTGAACCGCCAGAAACTCCGGCTTACTGACCATACGTAGTTAGC
>CAIXQV010000695.1 GCA_903921605.1 uncultured Planctomycetaceae bacterium
CCAGCCCGAGGCCCGAATGTCCGCAGTCGTTGGCGTTATTATTGTCGATCATGGATCGCGTCGTCGTGAAAGCAATGAGATGCTGCACGAAGCGACCGCTCGCTTTGCCGCGCAGTCGGAGTTTTCGATTGTCGAGCCGGCTCATATGGAACTCGCCGAACCCACGATTGCGCAGGCGTTCGATCGCTGTATTGAACGTGGTGCGACTGAGATCGTCGTGTTTCCGTATTTTCTCTCACCCGGTCGCCACTGGACCGAAGACATTCCTCGCCTTGCCGCCGTTGCTGCGGAAAAGCATCCCGAGATCAAATGGTTCGTTACCGCACCGTTCGGTCTTCATCCCGGAATGCTGGCTGTGATCAACGACCGGATTCAACACTGCCGACATCAATCAGAATTACAGAATCCATCAATTGGCTGTGATGTCTGTGGCACAACTGCTCCCTGCAGGAACGGAGGATCTCAGAAGAGCCAGTCGCAGGAAGACCGCTGAGTCTCGGGACTGTTGCAATCTCAACTAATCGGCTGAACAAGAAAATCAAAGCGACTACTCCAGCGTGCTGCGACACTGTTTTCGCTGATGGCTCGCACCCAGGCTCGATATCTTCCGGACGCGAGCGTATTTGGCAAACTCACCTGCAGTCCATCCACCCATTGATTGCGATAGATTGTGATGCCACGCTCATCGGTAATCCAGACATCATAAAGTCGAGCGGCAGGAATCCTGTCCCAGGAAAGTAGCACCGTCGAGCCCGCCTGAAAGCTGGCTTGATTATTGAAGACCGTCCCGCGTTTGACAACGAATTCGCCGGGCAGGCTCCACATTCCGTGGCTGGTCGACATCGTCCACCAGCGATAGCTGCCTTCTGCCAGTCCGGCCGTTGTTGAGGCGATGCCCGCAGGGGCTCGGCCAGTGGAAACAATCCTCTTCGTGACCGTGTCCATGATGCTGAAATCTATCGGTCCTGAATTCGCCGCCGCGGTCCATTCCAGTTTGACATTCGACTCCAGTCCGGGTTGAACAGTTTTCAGAGTTGGAGCCAGCGTGCTGTTGTAGTTCTGCGAGCTGGACCAGGATCCTGCCGTACCGTCAAATGCGATCGCTCTGACCGAGAACTGATAGTTTCCGATGGGAAGTGCATCAACCAGCTTATACGAAGTGACAGGGGTGCTGGTGGAGTTCTTCACGGCAGTCATGACGACAGCATTAGTTTCTTTCACTGTAACGCGAACGTCATATCGAGTCGCCCCGGGCACAGATTGCCATCGAAGCTCCGGACGAGTGACATCGGCTGAATTAACGTTCAATCCTCCAGGTGCCCCATCGGCGATCAGCACAGCCGGAGCCGACCATGCTCCCACAGCACCTCCCGCAAAGATCGCGCGAACCCAGACGCGGTACCTGCCAACCATCGCCATGTCGACCGAGATGCTCTTGCTATTCACAGAGACGATTGAGGATGAGGGTGTCACTCCAGGAGCTGGATCATCAATCCAAACCTGATAGGTCTGAGCCTCCTCCTGAAAACTCCATGTGACAGTAGCGCGAGATCTCAACGCATGCAGAGACGGTTCCGTTGCCATGACCGGACTCAACTGACTGCGAAACGCATAGCTC
>CAIXQV010000696.1 GCA_903921605.1 uncultured Planctomycetaceae bacterium
AAAACTTGAATCAGCAAAACCGCGTGAATTAATGCTGCAGCGACATACTGCCAGCCACCCAGCCAATCAAAAAATTCCGCGATCGATTGAGCGGCGAACATCATGGATCACACACCCGCATACAGGTTGAAACAGCAACACGTCAGAAGCTCAGGTACTACCCATGCACCTGAAAAATCGACAACGCCAGTGAACACCCAATGGACCGATTTCGGTATCCCGAATGCTGCCCAAAATGAGCCTCTCTGAATGAGTGGAGGACTATGACAAAACCAAAATCTGTCTGCAACCAACAGAGGTTCCGTTTCCTGACAGCGCGGTCGTGTTCCGCATCCTGAGACGACTGATTATCGCCTTTCCCGTCGGTGGGAAGTCAACTTGCTGGCAGGGCAGACGGTCCGGCATCCGGTGAATCTTTTCAAGGATGCCCAAGTTGTCATCAAGAGATGGCTTCTTCGGCGAATTGTTGCGCTTGGCCGCTGCACAATACTCCGGCTCGACGTGTTCCTGTTTGTGGTCTGGCCTTTGGTGATCGGCCGTGCGATCCCGTCTGCGGCAGTTCAGCAAGGATCCGATCCCTGTCGGCATGGCTGAGTCTTCCGCCATTTCAAAGCTGCACAATCGATCTAAACGGCCCCGCAGTCATTGCCGGTGAACTACGCACGATGTGATCATTCCGATCCTTTGAGGGAATTCGCAACTTGCTTAGTTGCTCGATTCGAAATAGACCATTCAGGGGATTCACTTATCAATTATGTCTTGCATGGTCATTTAAAAGATGGTTCCTGAGTTCCGTTCGGACGGATCATTCCGCGAACGCAGGGTCCCGTGTAAGTAATTCTTGACTCGAAAATCACAGTCGGTATCTTCATTAGAAGATTCCCGGACTCCGTATTTCCTGTTTAGTCCCTGAATTTCGGGCCTGTCCTGTCTTCACACGCCGTAAAAACGGCAATATCACCTGAAAAAGTTCCGGCGAGTATCGTCGGCCAGAGGCAACTCAATGGCATCGAAAGACAGCAACAGTCTGGTGATTTCGCTCTCGATTTTTGTGCTCCTTTCCCTCGGATTTGGAGTTGCCTGGTACTTTTCCCACGACTTCAACACGCAGCTTGCTCGCCAGATCGCGGAAGTCACAGATTCCGTGAATACTCAGGAAGCAGCGATCAAAACCCATGAAGCTGAAGTGGAGCAGTTGAAGAATCTGATTGGACACCCGGGTGCGACTGACGAAGTCGTTGAAGGAACCAAAGCGGAAATCGCCAAACGCGCTGCCGACGCTTCATCAGCGGCTGCTGCACTGGAAGCGGCCATGGTCGCCAGCGCCAATGCTCGCGACGCCGCGTCTCAGTCAGCCACCGACCGGCTCCGGCAGACCTACGATAAGCTGGCCGAGCTTAATCAGAAAGTGGCTCAGCACGAGCAGGCTTTGCAGGCTATGAAAACCTCGCTTCGCGACAAGGAAGAAGAGCTGCGAAAGAAAGAGGCCGCCCATGGGGTGCGTCTCTCAGAGGAAGAAGAGAAAATCGACACAGAGAAGGGCCGGTTGCGTCAAAAGCAGGCTGACTACGATCAGCTGGTCAAAGACAATTCTCGTGAAATCGAACGGATCGAGAAAGAGCTGACGCAGCAAAGGCAGTCCCTGATCGCTCTTCGCCGTGATAAACTGAAGCTCGAAGGGTCAGCCTTTGAGCGAATCGATGGCTCAATCACGTTGGTCGATGCGGCCGCTGGAACCTGCTATGTGAATCTTGGCACGAAAGATGAGCTCCGTCTGGGAACGGAATTCTCTGTGTACGCTCGCGACCCTGCCGGGAAAGCTGAAGGTCGCGTCCTGAATCCTCGTGAAAGACGCGGCAAAATAGAAGTTATCGCCCTGTTGGGTGATCACCTGGCTGAAGCTCGTATATTGCCGGATTCGCCTACAAATCGAGTGTCTCCGGAGAACCCGATCTCCAAAGGCGATTCCATATTTTCGTCACTCTATGAGAAGGGCAAGAAGCTGCAGATCGCCGTTGTGGGAACTCTGCACTTCCATGGCAACCCATCCAGTGACCGAGAAGAATTCCGCCGGCTGACTTCCTCTGCAGGGATCGATATCGTCCTTGAAGTTGATGATCAGGCCAATTTGATCGGGCGGGACGGCGAGATGGTTTCAGCCGAGGAAATCCCCGATCGCATTACGGCGGGTACTCGGTTCCTTGTTGTGGGCAAGCGTGGAGATTCTGCTACTGCGGATGATGCACAGCGAGTGATCTACGAAAAGACAGATGTGCTGCAAACAGAATTGGTAAAGGCGGCTGAGAATAACGGTGTGTACGTTCTGAGTCTCGCCAGCTTCCTCGATCTTATGGGGTACTCCAGAAAACAACTGGTCAGTTCCCCTGGATTGATGTCTGAGCAGGAATAAAGTTAGATATTCTTTCAGTGATCGTGTCTGATGGAGTTCGTGTCGCTGAAATGCGTGCGAGTCCATTCAGCGGTTGAGAACCTGTAAGGCAGTCAGATGGCATCCAAAGACGGCAATGGTCTCCTGATTTCTCATGCAATCTTCGCTCTGCTTTCTGTAGGGCTGGGTGTTGCGTGGTATTTCGCATGGCAGCAAAGTTCTGACCTTCAGCGTCAGTTTGATTCTGCGAAGAAAGCTGAATCAGAGGCAAAGGGGACGATCGGCAACGTTCAGGGAGACGTCACTGCGCTTCGTGATCTGGTCGGGCGGACAGCAACTGGCGCGGCCGACGATACCGTAAGTCGAGCAGTCACGGAATCACAGGCTCAGATTAATTCTCTGGCGGCTGACGGCTCTTCCTCCGGCAAGTCGCTGGAAGGAGCCATGATCAGTAATGCTGTCGACCGCGAAATTCAATCGGCCGCAAATGCAGATCGACAGGTGCAACTCGCTGCAAAAACCAAAGAGCTCGAAGACATCGTCGCGAGTCAGACGAAGGTCATCGCCGGAGTTCAGTCAACGCTGGCTCAGAAAGATCAGGAACTGACCGAGAAAGAGCGGATGCACAGTGAGCAATTGGCTCAGCGAACCAAACAGTTCGACGAAATCGCCGCCCAGTTGCTGCAGGTGGAAACGACTTACTCGAATGTTCAGGACGCGCACCGAAATGAAATGCTCGTTCTCGATGACGAAAAGACGAACAACACCAAAGCTCTGAAAAGTCTCCGCAAGGCAAAAATGGAGATTGAGGATCTGAAGTTTGAGCGTCCCGATGGGAGTTTGCTCTTCGTCGATCAGCAGTCTCAGCTCTGTACGATTGATGTGGGTTCCGCTGATAACGTCCTCATCGGCATGACATTCTCCATCTATGCAAAGGACAATGGTGGAGTAGGTCGTCGACAGGGCGATGGTGACATCAAGGGGAAAATTGAGGTTGTGGAGTTGGTTGGCAGTCATGAGGCCAAAGCCAGAATCGTGAAGCAGAAACGCAGCGATCCGCCAGCAGCCGGAGATCCAATTTACTCTCCCTTGTTCTGGCCCGGTCAGAAGATTCAAATCGCTGTGGTCGGATTGCTTGACTTCGATGGCAATCCAGGGACAGATCGGGAAGAGTTCAATCAGATCGTTAGAACCAGTGGCGCAGAAGTGGTTCTGCACGTGAACGACCTGGGCAAGCTGATCGGGAAAGATGGCGCGGAGTTGACCACTTCGGATATTCCGAACAACCTGACATCTTCAGTTCGATTCCTTGTTCGGGGTAACCTGGGGGACGAGAACACGCAGGATAGTGCTCAACAGGCGATCTACTTGAAGATTCGCGAACTTGCACTCGAACTGGACGATGAGGCCAAAGGCAACGGCGTTTATGTGATGGAGCTTGATAAGTTCCTTGAGTACGTTGGCTACACAAGCAAACGACTGGTCTATTCTCCGACCAAGGATTATCCTGCCAACCTTCCCAACGGTGCTAAGAGCCTCACAGTGATCGGGGCACGTGACCCATTTGAGGATGCCGGAACATCGTCTTCAACGAATTTCACAAAACCGATGATCTCGCTGGGACATACGGCGTTTTCCCCACGACGAAATAAGGCGACGGTTTCGCGCGGACAAACCACGAAGCTGTATGAAACGCCGGGCAAAGCGGAGTGATCATTTTCTGAACGTTGCACTCGGGGTGAACGAGGATCTGGTAAGAGGTTCAAACCCCGAGATTGCTAACCCTTTTCCCCTTTGAATAGTCCGGCTATTCAGCGACGACTTAGCTCAGGCTTCAGCGGCCGTCGCGAACTGTGCCCTGCTTTGAAACAAGACCTCGGACTCAAGGAAGTCGTTTTTGAGGCTTGAATCGTAAATGCAATCCCGGGAGACGGTATTTCTTCCCGCCCGGGACGCTGTCAGGAAGTGAGCACGCCACAGAAGCTCACTAACCAGTTCTTCTGCTCGCATCGCTTGTTGCCTGGCAGTTATTGGGCATCCACGCACGGGATCGCGCGAATCTGACCGACGAATTGTCCGGCTGCTTTCGGAGCGGACGCAGGGATTGCACCCGGCGACGCAGCATTTTTACGCATATTCCAGCCGCTTGCGGTATACTCCCACAACGCGTAGCCCATCGGTGCACCGCGGCCGATTGAACTCTGAGTGCCCATCGTAAGATCTCTGACTTCATTCACCATGGTGTGAATCCACTCTAAGGAACATTGGGAATAGCGATCGACTGCTCACGGATGTTATGGGAACATTCCCCCATACGCAATTGGCGAACATCTCAATCTGCTGCTCTGCCGAAACCTTAGCGTGCTCAACCTCTGCATTTGAATCATCTGCGGGTAGACAATTTACTGCGGCATTGAATACAGCCTGAAAAGAAAACACGGAACATTTGCATGCGCCCGCTCTTTGACCAGGATTCAGAAAATTCCGCTATCACGTTGGCTCGCATGTCCCTCAACGAAGATCTTCGTGATGTGGGGGACGTGACCTGTCTCTCCACAATTCCTCCGGATCTTCAGGCCACCGTCCGAATCGTCTCTCGGGAATCGGGCGTTGTCAGCGGCTTGCCTCTGATCCCGATTGTCTTCCATGAACTCTCCAGTGATGTCAGTGCGATCGTTCCATTAAATGATGGAGACAGGATTGACCGTGGCACGGTGCTGGCCTCATTGACCGGCTCAGTTCGTGCGCTTCTGACCGGGGAACGAACGATCCTGAACTTCATGACGCATCTCTGCGGCATCGCATCCAGAACCGCTCAGTTCGTCGATGCGATCGCCGGCACAAAGGCCTGCATCCTGGATACTCGGAAAACATTGCCGGGCTACAGAGCGTTGCAAAAATATGCGGTCCGATGCGGTGGAGGCACAAATCATCGTATGGGACTTTACGACGGCGTCCTGATTAAAGACAACCATCTGGCTGCTCGAGGAGACTCCGCATGCGCCTCGGCTGTCGCGGACGCGCGACGCTATATGGTGAACTCGGGGCGAAACACATCGATCGAAATCGAAGTGGATACGCTCGAGCAATTGCTGGATGCCCTGAAGGAGAAACCTGAAATCGTTCTTCTTGACAACATGTCTCCCACGCAGCTTCGACAAGCCGTCGCGTTGCGTGATGAACACTGTTCATTAACTTTGCTGGAAGCGTCCGGAGGCATCACTCTGCAGACCGTCCGAAGTGTCGCGGAAACCGGTGTGGAGCGAATCAGTATCGGCGGCCTGACACATTCATCTCCCGCTCTGGATCTGGGATTTGACTGGCCATGGTAGAACGGATGTCATGATTGGAAGGCGAATTTAATAACCGGCGAGCCTCCTCGATTTCACTCGGTTCTGCAAAGCTGCTCTTTCCGAAAGCAATGCCGATGATTGTGAACGTCGTCCGAATGATGATGCGAACGTCCGCAGTCAGTGACCTGTTGCGGACGTAAACAACTTCCAGCGACAGCTTAATCGGCAATAACTGATTCACGTAAGAAGCTTCTGGCTCTGCGTCATCCAGCAACAGATGTCCGTGAGTGTAATTGTAAAGGCTTCCGTAGCTGGCGAGACCCGGGCGAACCTGCAACGTCTCCTGGCCCAATGGTCCGTAGTGTTTCGCCACGATGGCCGGATCTTCAGGGCGAGGTCCGACAATCGACATCTGGCCCAGCAGGACGTTGAACAATTGAGGCAGCTCGTCGATCTTCGTAGCTCGCAGAATTCGCCCGACGGGAAAGACCCGAGCATCATGAGTTCCCGTGATCATGCTATGGGATTTCTGAACCACATGCATCGTGCGAAACTTGTGCATCACAAATTCAGCGCCGCCACGTCCTGCTCGTCGAGCCCGATAAAGAACCGGCCCGGGACTTGTCACGCGAATGGCAATCGCCGCCAGCAGAAACACCGGGGCGAGCATTACAAGTGCCAGTGAAGCGAAGACGATATCAAAGAGGCGTTTGACCATTGCGCAGTGTCCGTCGAACGGTCATGAAAATCTCGGCGGCTTCCATGCAACACATGCTGCCAAACGCCGCCGCTCGATGACGCAGGGCTTCACAGGATCGAGGATGCGGAAATGGTCGCAACTCGGGCTCATAACACGCCATCGCTGCGATCTTTCGTTCGAGCCCCTTGCTGATATCCAGCCATGTGTCCGGAATAAACGTCCTGGGATAAGCCCACTCCGTGCTGCTCGCGGTGTCGAATGTCAGAACTGTCTGCAGATACCGCTCCTGAGGTCTTAACGCCACCAGTGCCGCGCGGAAGAGTACGTTATGGTCGTGATTGATGTCGCCACCATATTGGCAGTAGACAACTCGCGGACGAGTCTCCCGAACGATGGCTTCCAGCGGAGTAATAATGTCCGTCAGTCCAAACGTATCCATCCTCTGATCGGGGAACCCCAGAAATCGATAGTCCGCCACATCCAGCACTTTCATCGCCGCGCTGGTGTAGGAAAACTGAGGCTGGCCGTTGGAGCTGTCATCGGCCGTTCGTCCCTTCGTCGCGATCACGACGGTTACGGGATCTCCGGCATCTCGATGCAGCGCGATGGCTCCGCCGCAGCCCAGAACTTCATCATCGGGATGAGCCGCGATGACAAGGACAGGAGTGTTACTCATTGGCCCAGACCTTCCCTGTCCATTCGCAATCGCTCAAGGAACTGCCCTTCAAAATGGTGCCGTCGTCGGCTTCAACTTCCAGGATAAGCACACAGCCAGATCCGCAGGCGACGACTTGTCCACACGATTCAGCCACGGGACTGACGACAGGTCCAATCACTGTTCCCGGCAACTGATGATCCATTGAAACTGCCGGAAGCAACGCCGCCGACTGAATAGTCCAACGCCGACCGTCCAGAAAACTGAACGCACCGGGATAAGGTCGAGTCAACGCGCGAACGAAGTTATAGACGCTCACCGCCGACTGATGCCAGTCCAGCAATCCATCGGCCGGACGTCGGCGAGGCAGCAACGGCTCATTCGATGAAGGTTGTGGTACTCCGGGACGTTCTCCTGCCAGCAACTTCGGGAGAACTCGCTGAATCATAATGCGATTGGACTCAGCCACTTTGTGATACAAAGTCTCGCAGGTGTCGTAGGGCGAAATGGGAAACTCGATCTGATCAATGATCTGCCCTTCGTCGACATTGTCCGCCAGCCAGATCAAAGTATTCCCTGTCGTCTTTTCCCCGCGAATGATCGCCCAGTTGATCGGCGCGCTGCCGCGATTGTGAGGCAACAGCGACGCATGAGCACCGATAGCTCCCAGCCGTGCGGTGGCCAGCGCTGCGGAGCTGAGAATCTGACTCCAGCCAATGACCAGCAGCAAATCGAGATTCATCTCGGACAGAAGCTGACTTGTCTGCTCATTGTTAATGTTGTGAACACGATGCAGTGGAACATTCCAGCCCTCAAGCACGTCCGAGTATTCCGCTGTCGCACAACGTTTTGCCGCCGCTGGTGCATCCAGAGTAATGACCGCAACCAACGGAACTCCCGCATCGCGCAAACCTTGAAGCGCGGGAATGCCTTCCTGATGGAATCCAATCCAGGCGATGCGCAAAGAAGTTGTCGAGAAACCACCGGACATGAAGCAACCGTGTTGAAAGACAGGCGTTTCGTGAATTTTGTGCGAACGATAGTGCAATCAAACGGTGATGAGAACCTGGTGTTTGCGGTGGTTGACAGGAAAGGCATTCTTTAATGCTGGGGTGGGGAAAAATGACAGTCCCGTCGACGGAGCGACGGGTGTACGGTACGCCCGTCGCTCCGCCGGCGGGACTCTTCCGCCCGCCTCAGCTTGGTTCTTCGCAACGATTCTGTGGCTACCTGAGCCGCCCAAACTCATCTCTGGATGCCTATTCCTGTCCTGCCCCAGTATCAACGCTGAGAACTTCCGGAAATTGTGGCCCCACTTTTGCCCGAGATCACTGCCACAAAAACGGTCGATCCTGCTACACTCCCGCGTAATGGGAATGCTGATTTGACGCTGAGATCCGGCTATGGTCGTGATCCGGCGGAAGAATAAAGACATTGCGAAAGCCAAGTAACAAGTTCAAAACCAGTTGACGGAGATTGTGTTCCATGAGTCCTGTGATTACCGCCGTTCATGCCCGTGAAATTCTGGACAGCCGAGGCAATCCGACGGTTGAAGTTGATATCCTGCTGGAAGATGGCACCATCGGCCGAGCCGCAGTACCAAGCGGTGCCAGTACTGGTGCTCACGAAGCTTGCGAGCTGCGTGATGTTGAAAACAAGTCTCGCTTTCTCGGCAAGGGCGTTCTGCAGGCCGTCGAAAACGTAAACGATGAGATCGCCGATATTCTTATCGACATGGACTGCACCGATCAGGCTGGCATTGACCAGGCCATGATTGACGCCGACGGGACTCCAAACAAGTCACGACTCGGTGCGAACGCGATTCTGGCTTGCTCACTGGCGTCTGCTCACGCTGCCGCATCGATCTCGGGTCTGCCACTGTTCCGTTATCTCGGCGGTGTTGGAGCCAACTGTTTGCCAGCCCCGATGATGAACATCATCAACGGTGGTGCTCATGCCAACAACGGCATCGACATCCAGGAATTCATGGTCATGCCTCTCGGTTTCGACTCATTCAGCGAAGCGCTGCGAGCGGGCACCGAGATCTTCCATAACCTGAAGAAGGTACTCGCGGCTAAGGGCCTCAGCACGGCCGTCGGTGACGAAGGCGGATTCGCTCCGGACCTGAAGACCAACGAAGAAGCTCTGCAGGTCATCATGACTGCAATCGAGAACGCCGGATATACGCCTGGCGAACAGGTTCAGATTGCTCTCGACTGTGCCGCGACTGAATTCTTCGACTCCAAGACCGGCCTGTATAAGATTGACGGCAAAACCATTGATGCCGACGGCATGGTTGGACTGCTGGAATCATGGGCCGATAAGTATCCTGTCTGTTCAATTGAAGACGGATGTTCTGAAGATGACTGGGACGGATGGAAGAAACTGACCGATAAGCTGGGTGATCGGCTGCAGCTTGTGGGCGACGACCTTTTCGTAACCAATGTCGCTCGTCTGACACAGGGCATCGACAAAGGCATCGCAAACAGCATTCTCGTTAAGGTCAACCAGATCGGCACACTCACTGAAACCATTCAGGCTGTGCAGATGGCTTACCGCAACGGTTACACCGCGGTGATGAGTCATCGATCCGGCGAGACCGAAGACACCACGATTGCCGACCTGGCCGTGGCGCTGCGAACTGGCCAGATCAAGACCGGATCTGCCAGCCGAACGGACCGAATCTGCAAGTACAACCAGTTGCTCCGCATCGAAGAGATGCTGGGTGATTCCGCAACTTTTGGCGGCACGATCTGATCGCTGAGTGATCGGTTCGTGAGAAGCGAACCATCATGGCGAAAGTCGAACTGATCGAAACTTCCGAACCGACCACTGCGGAACCAGCCCCGGTTTCTCAGTCGGTCGGTTCGTTTTTTATGTCGGTCAGTTTCTGGTTAACGCTGACTGTGGCCGGAATCATGTACGCGGCTGTCGCGCTGTCGCCCAAGTTCGCGGCCTGGATCAATGTTCGTGAGCAGTACGTGACCAATGCCACGAAACTGACGCAACTGGAAGATGAAGTCGACTACCTGGAACGAGTCGCAGAAGCACTCAAAACGGATCCGGAGTTCGCCAAACGACTGATTCGAGCCAACCA
>CAIXQV010000697.1 GCA_903921605.1 uncultured Planctomycetaceae bacterium
CGAGAAGGACTCGAGGACTTGCTGTGGGCTCTCTTGAATTCTCCTGAGTTTTTTACGCGTCGCTAACCCTCAGAAAATTATTTCAAAATTCTGCGACACCCTTCGGCGGTCATGGTGTTCAGCAGCCAACTTGTCTTTGCTCACGATCTGCAGGTCCGAATATTGCTGCAGTAATCAGGGTGCGAATGGGAAGGGGCTGAACGAACCCAAGCTGCCGTGTTTGCAGGCTTCGGTGGCAAAGGTCGTTCAGTCCCGTCCCTTTCGCACTCTTTTTTTGTTAAACAGAATGCTTTGACCGAGGCTTGAAGGTGTGTTTCTGGCATCGACACCTTCAGTCCCCGACCTCTCCATTTGATTCTGCATAAACCAACACTGAAACGCAAACGAACTCTTTTTAGTGAGACAAGTGATGAACGCATTCCCTGTCGACTCGATTGTGTCTGTCGGTGGTCGTTTCCTTCGCCGCAGGTTCCTCCAGACAGCCTCGGCTGCTGCGGCGATGACAGGAGCATTTGGTCTGCGTAACTTGATGGCGGAGCAGTCGCGGGAACTGCAAAAACAGGGCAAATCGATGATCCTGCTTTGGATGCAGGGGGGCCCCAGCCAGTTTGAAACGCTCGATCCCAAGGCTGGACACGAAAACGGTGGACCGACAGAAGCGATTGCGACAAGCGTTCCCGGCATTCGGATTGCCGACAATTTTCCGCTTGTGGCGAAGCAGATGTCTGATATCGCCATCGTTCGTTCCATGACCAACAAAGAAGGCAGTCACCCACGAGCCACGTATCAGGTTCACACGGGGTATGTTCCGGCAGGCAGTGTGAAGCACCCTTCTTTCGGCTCGAACATCGCTCAACAATTAGGCGATGCCTCTTCAGAACTGCCCTCGTTTGTGTCCGTCGGGGCAACTCAGGGAGCCGGATTTCTGGGCATGGATTACGAACCGTTCGTGGTCGCGCGTCCTGGTCAATTGCCGGAGAACGTCGCCCTGCCGGTTTCACGAGAACGGTTTGATCGCCGCACCGAGTTAATGTCGAAGCTGACCGGCCAGTTTGCGGAGCATGGATCAGCTCAGTTGGCAGCGACTCATGATTCGCTCTACGGCAAAACATCGCGGCTGGTGCTGACGCCGGAGATTGACACGTTCGATATTTCCGGGGAGTCACAGTCGTTGCAGACTCAGTACGGGGATTCTAACTTTGGTCGAGGATGCCTGCTGGCACGTCGACTTGTCGAACGAGGAGTCTCGTTCGTCGAAGTGCGATCCGGCAACTGGGATACTCATCAGAACAACTTCGAAGACTGTGCGAAGAATGCTGCAGAAGTCGATCCCGCCACAGCCACACTGTTGAAAGATCTGAAAGACCGAGGACTATTGGAGAAAACCGTCGTGGTCTGGATGGGAGAATTTGGACGCACGCCGAAGATTAATCCTCGCGAAGGTCGCGATCACTTTCCCAAAGCTTTCAGCATGATGATGGCCGGTGGCGGAATTCGCGGCGGCCAGGTTTACGGATCAACCACGAAAGACGGGAACGAGATTGCAGAGAAACCTGTCACCGTGCCGGACCTTATGCGAACGGTCTGCAAAGCTTTGGGGGTCAACGCCGACCATGAGAATATGAGTCCTCAGGGGCGACCACTCAAGATCGTTGACGGCGGAAAAGAAATTCCGGAATTACTGAGCTGAGAGAATCAGCCGCTTTCAAAGCGTGCGAATTTTCGCATTTAAGCCATCAAGGCAGCACCCGGGGTTTCGCTGTTTGATATCGAGCTTCACGAGGCGGCCGCGATGCTTTCGGCTGCAGTGTAATCAACGGCAGATCATCACCAAAACTTCAGCAGTCACAACTGGCTCAGAACAACTCCTTCATCGGATGTCCCAGATGTCCAAAATAAACCGGGCGGTTGGCGGAGGTGTAGAGTGGCTTCGAGCGATCGATGCCGAGCTTCTCGTAAATAGTCGTGGCATAATCTTCCGGAGTGTACGCCTGCGAAATCACATAGCCACCGTCGCGGTCTGATTCGCCAATCACCTGTCCTCCGGGAACACCGGCTCCGGCGAAGGCGATGGAGTAGGCATTGGTCCAGTGATCGCGTCCGGCGAACTTGTTGAGTCGTGGTGTTCGACCAAACTCAGTCACAAAACACACCAGAGTCTCATCCAGCAGACCTCGTTCATCCAGATCCGTCACGAGTGCTGCAAAGGCCTGATCGGTGCTGCCCATCATCACCCAGTGCCCGATTCCATAACGGCCTTCGCCACCGGCTTTGTCTCGCACGGTCCCACAAGAAGCTGACGTGTAGATCAGATCGTGATGGTCCCAGTTGAGATTAAAACCGCCCGGAGTTTCCGGAGTCAACGGCCAGCGTACGTCGACAGTGACAAATCTGACTCCCGCTTCCAGCAGTCGTCGTCCCAGCAGATAGCACGAACCGCGGTGACCGCGACCGTACTGTTCTCGAGTTTGCTCAGGCTCCTGATTCAGATCGAAAGCTGCGGAGACTTCGCGACTGGTCAGACTATTGAAAGCCTGCTCATAAAACTGATCCATCCCATGCAAAGAGGTTCGATCAGCCTCGTTCGAAAATCTGTGGTCCAGATTCGAAAGCAATTGGTGTCGCCCGGATAATCGTGAGCCCTGATTGTCGGAGCGTGCCAGCAGGTCGGCAACTTCCCATTTCGGATCGGACAAATCTTGCCCGCCAGTTTTGAACACAGACAACGCACGAGGCAGAAAGCCTGTCCGTGTTTCAGCAGCCTGCTCATGATTGCCCGGGATCATGACATACGGCGGCAGCGACGGGTGTGTTCGACCCAATAATTTTGTCACGACGCAGCCCATGTCGGGCATTTCCACAGCGTTTGATGGATGAGCGCCGGAGAGCGCGTATTGAGTCCCATTGGGATGCGCGTCGGCTCCGGCTTTGTTGTGATGCATGGAACGCACAACGGCCAGTTTGTGAGCAATCTTTGCGGTACGTGACAACAGGCTCGTGAATTGCATCCCGGGCACCGTGGTTGCAATCGGAGCGAACGGACTGCGGTGTTCGAGGACTGCTTCGGGTTTGGGATCCCACGTATCAAGATGTGACAACCCACCTTGTTCATAGATCACGATCACTCGCTTCGCCGCCGCGCTGGCCGTGGCAAGCTGGGATTCAGTCGCCAGAAGTTGTGGCAGTGACATTCCCAGCACTCCAGCCGTCCCTGTACGGAGCAAATGCCGGCGAGTGTGATGCGGATGTGCGGACGTGGGATTTTGCATCGCTGAATTCTCCGTCGCAGTATGGCCGAAGACCGAGGAACACTGGGCAGGGGGAAACAACACAGGTGGGGATTTGGGGCGAGTCGGGCGAGTTGAGTGTAAGTTCCGAACGAAACTTATGCGAAGGGCGAACACGAAAAACTGACCGACTTCGAGGCGGATTTCCCGGCGGAGTCGTTTTGATCAGTTTCATCCTCTGGGGGAATTGTCACCCTTTCCCGCCCAACCGGATTCATTCGAGCCGACACGGCGTATATCCTCAAGGATTCAGTTGAGTCCCGTGCCCGGAATTGGAAAAATCCCCGAGTGGCTTAGCTTTGTTGTGTTTACGAGAGATTTGTTTAACGGCAAACCGCAGGCGTAGTTGCAGGGAATCACCGTCGCCTGCGGCTTGCCGTTAAACGATTGAGTGTTGCAGGTTGACGCAAATCTTAACCCCGATGCGTCAGCGACGGATTTTTATTACGTAACATAACACTCAAGCCCCCGGTCCCTCACTGACGTTTCGGGTTGTGATAAGACAAAGTACGGGGCTCTGGAAAACGGCAGGTTCGATTTTGTGATTCGAGGCGACCAGGTGCCAGACGTTGAACTCCATGATTTTGAAATCACTCAGGAGTGTCCTCCCAAGGATGCTCGACAGATTTTTCACGCCGTTGATCGAGCACAGAACAAGCCGGTTCGCCTGACCGTATTTTCTTCCGACATGTCGCAGCGTCCTGAGTTTCGTCGCGCACTCAAAACAGATCGAGCGATGTTATCGATGCTGATGCATCAGTCGATCGTGAAGTTTCTGGGCAGCGGAGAATCAGACGGACAACTCTTTCTTTGGACCGAAGATTGTGAATTCGAATCGCTCGGCGAACAACTGGAGCATGAGAGAACTTTCTCCGCCGAAGACGTGATCGAAATCGGCTGGCAGGTCTGTTCCGCTCTTCAACAATCGCACAATCTTGGATTGGCACATGGCGGACTGACTTTGGACGCTGTGCTGCTGTCGGACAACATGCAGGCCATTGTTGTCGACTTTGGTGTCGCTCGGTGGATGCATGCAGCCGCAAAAGCAAGCGACTCATCATCAGATGGCCCGGCTCTCATCACCATCAGCGCGCTGGCATCACGGGTTGAGGTGGAGCGGGATTTGAGCAGTCTTGCGGCCATTCTGAGTCGACTTCTGCAGGCTGTTACGGACACTTCAGAAATCACGGAGTCCGGCAAAGTCTCCACCAAGGTCGCGTTGGAACGTTTGTTGGCCAGAGTCACGTCGTCCAACCCAGCGTTGCGGCCTGTGAGTGCTCGCGAATTTCAGGGGCGACTGGGAGAAATCCTGATCGGCACCGATGATGACTCGATGCCGCTCGTCGATCAACGCAAATCCACGACGACTTCAAAGCGATCGATAGTGGTGGAATTGTTTGAATCGGCTGCGTCGGGAGAGCCTTCTTCTCCCGCGACGACTCAATCGGCAGGTTCTGCCTGGCCAAAGCAAATTTTGCCGATCCTGTTCGCAATCGCCATCGTCGTCGTCATCACGATGCTTGCCGGTCTGCTTCGCTAAGCGGCGAAAGCAGCCGATGCTTGTTTTCATTCGTGAATCAAACGTGGTGGATCGCAAAACTTGAGTGAAGTTCGAATTTTCTTCGAACGTCATCGCGTTTAAGTTCCTCGAATCTCACCTCTCTTCGACCGGCTTTCTCTCCATCGTTCGCATGGTTGCCTGTCGAAAATATTCTCCCGTCTCTGTTCGTTCGAGGGATCCTGTATGAGACTTTGCATCAGAACCCTGCTTCTGACGGTGGCTCTGTTGAGCACTGTCACGTCGTCTGCCGATGCTGGTTGCTGTATACCAATCTTTGATCCGTTCCACTGGCTGTTTGGCTGCGGCGGGTATCAGGGCTGCTGTCCTCCGCCAGCTTATGGCAATCCGGGCTTTGGCGGCTATCAGCCCGCGTATCCTGGAGTTATGCAGCCGTGTGCACCTTGTGCTCCGGCCTATCCGCTTCAGGGATTGTTTCGCCCTGTTCCGGCACCGGCGATTTTTCAACATGCGTGGGATCCCTGCGGATCGCAGTGCCAGCCGATGATGGCGTATCAGCCTCAGCCGATGCCCATGCCGGTTGTACAGCAATACATGCCGCCTGCTCCGATGATGGCCGCTCCGGCCATGGGATGTAACGGTGGATGTGGAGGAATGGAACAAGCCGCAATGATGCCTGAGATGGCTGCTCCGATGATGGCGGCTGATCCGGGTTGCTGCGGCGATGGCGGCCAGATGATGGGTGGCTATCCACAACCGGCAATGGCCTACTCGGGTTACGGAATGCAGAACTGGGCCGGAGCCCAGCCAGCGATGGCGTGGGCACCTCAGGGACCAGGCTATCCGGGTTGGGCTCGGGATTCATCTCTGCCACCGTCGGGACTTGGATTCTTTGTTCGACCACGAATCGCTCGTCGAGATACTCGCCGGATGATTCGCACCTGGCGTCGGATGGATATCCCGAATATGTACGGCGGGGATAATCGTCGAGGCCCGCTTCTGGTTCCTCGGCCCTATGGTTATCCAATGCCAATGTCTCCTCAGGCTGGTTATGCACCCGGCTATGCACCGGCCGCCTATCCTCAGATGATGTACTCGCAGCCAATGGCAGATCCAATGGCCTATTCTCAGATGCCGGCTTATCCGCAGACGGCCTATCAGAATCAGCCAATGCCAATGCAGGGCATGTGGTCGCCATCCCAACCGGCCTGGTCGGGGCCTCAGACATCATGGTCACCAGAGATGTCCGGAAACCCGATGATTGCCGGAGACATCATGGGCGATCACGAATACTCCGCACCAGCGACCGCCATGGTGCCCGTCATGCAGAATTCTTACAGCGGCGCAGTTCCAGTTCAGCGAGCTTCCATGTCACGTCCTCTGGTGACAACATCGAGTCAGTACACGAAGTCCGTACGCTGATCTGTACGTTCATGATTCCAGTCAGACGTTTCTAATCGACTTCGTCAGCGTTCACAGATCGCTGATGAAGTCGTTTTTCGCATGGTGGGCTGGGACGATTTCGGGTTTGATCACAAAGAGAATCTTCTTATGTCCAACGATCTGAAGAAGGGCGTTCTCCGTGGATTTCGTCGCGCGAGCGCGGTGGGGGCGGTTCCGGGAGTTCTGGACCGAGGTCCGCTTCCGATCTCCTCGAAGTGCCGCATCACGCGGATCTCATTCAATACCGATAATGCCGATGAAGAAATCATCGATACCGTTGCCGAGTTGAATGAAGAAGTCCCGGCCGAGCGTGTCTACTGGTTTCGTCTGGAAGGAGTTGCCGACACGGAAACATTGCAGGAGCTTGGAGAAGCTTTCGGTCTTCATCCATTGGCGCTCGAAGATGTTGTTAATACTCATCAACGCTGCAAGGTAGAGGATTACGGCGATCACTTGTTTGTGGTCATTCGACTGCCGGTTTATGAATCCGGCGGCATTCTCATCACCGAACAGGTCAGCTTGTTCGCTGGTGAAGATTTTGTCGTTTCAATTCATGAAGGCTGCAATGCTCTGGAGCCTGTTCGCGACCGAATTCTTTGGGCGAAGGGCCGCATCCGCGAGTTGCGCGCCGACTACTTGCTGTACACGATCCTGGACACCGTGATTGATAACTACTTCCCGGTGATTGAAGAGATCGGGAATCGTCTGAATTCCATTGATGAACTGCTTGAAGGCGGTTTTGACAAAAGTCACCGTCTGGAGATCCGCAATGTTCGCTCAGATCTGCTTTTGCTGAGAAAGACCATCTGGCCTCAGCGTGAGGCGATTGCTGCATTGCTGCGTGACGAGTGCAAGCTGATCCATGAGTCGACTCGAACCTACCTTCGCGATTGCTATGATCATACGATTCAGCTGATGGACGTCACGGAAACTTACCGTGAACTTTGTGCGGATCTGCGAGATTACCATCTGGCCGACATCAGCTATCGCAGCAATGAAGTCATGAAGACGCTGACGATGATTGCCACGATCTTCATGCCGCTGAGCTTTATTGCCGGGTTTTATGGCATGAATTTCGATTATATGCCGGAATTGAAGTGGCAGTACGGATACCCGCTGGCCATTGCGGGCATGCTGGCAATAGCATCCTCTTTCTTCTATTACTTCCGCCGCAAGGGATGGCTCTGAGAGATTTCTCACGGACCTTCCGCGAAACTTTTCTCTTCAACACCGCGTAGCACTCTGCGACGGTGACGATCAATAATTGCCAGAACCATGGACGCGCTGAAGATCACGCTGAAAGATTTGACTCTGTTATCCCGGGATCGCCGCGCCCTGGTGATTCTGGTCGCGATGCCCATGGTGATTATTGCCATTGTGGGCTCGTCTACCGGCCGGCTGCGAGCCAATCGGGAACAAAGTCGGCAAGGTCTGACGGTGGAAGTGGCCGACTTTGACCAGTCGGAGACTTCTCGTCGACTTGCTGGTTTTCTGGCGGCTTATGAAAACGTGATGGTTCGAAGGACTGAGGTTGCGACTGAAAACGCTGAATCTCAGCTGACGGAATTGCAGCACGAGCGACCGTCCGGAGATATCGATGTGAGGCTCGTGATCGGGCCAACTTTTGAAACGACTCTACGTGAACTCTCACCAACAGATTTGACGTCTCCCGAGCAAACAACGCCTGAGCGGGGAATGGAGTCGATCAAATTGTCGCTGACGTTTAATGAATCCGCGGCTGACCCGATGATGGAAGGCCTGGCGAAGATGCTGATCAAGCTTTCGATGCAGAAAGCCCTGCTGCCCATCATCGCGGAGAAAGTCCCGATGTTTCGCGGAGCTGCCAATCGAGCAAAAAACATCCCCGAGCCGTGGGAAAATACGGCGGCCGCAAAGTCCGCATCGACTGACACCGGGAACCGCGTCTACCAGTTCTTCATCCCCAGTTACACGGTGTTGTTTGTGTTCTTTCTGGTCAACATCATGGGACGCTCGTTCCTTGATGAGCGTGACATGGGAACGCTCCGACGTCTGCGGATTTCTCCAATTTCGGCGACGTCGATTCTGATCGGGAAGACTCTGCCATTCATGGTGTTGTCACTGGTGCAGACTTCGATCCTGATGATCTCCGGCAAGCTGCTGTTTGGCATGTCCTGGGGACCTCAGCCATGGCTGCTGATTCCGATCATGCTGTGTACTTCCGCTGCAGCTACTTCACTGGGCCTGATGTTCTCCACGCTGGCGAAGACGGAGTCGCAGGTTTCCTCATTTGGCAACCTGATTCTGCTTTCGAGTGCCGGCATTAGCGGCTGTTTAGTTCCGCGAGCCTGGATGCCACCGCTCAGTCAGAAGATCAGCCTCATGACGCCACACGCGTGGGCTTTGGATGCTTACAGCGAAGTGCTGACAAAGGACACACCGTCGCTGAATGTCATCGGTCTCTCCTGCGGCGTTCTGCTCGGATTCAGCCTGTTCTTCTTTCTTGTCGGTCAGTATCGGTTTCGACGGGATTGATGCGAGCTCGTTCAACTACTCAGCGTAAGGCAAAAAGCCGGAAGCTCACGCGTTCCGGCTGATAACGGAGTTTGCTTTGGGATGGGTTGCCCTACTTCGCCCGAGCGTCAATACAGAGGACTTCCTTGTCGTCTCGGACAAACAAAAACCCGTTCGACAGGGTAGGAGCCTGGCGAGTTGTTTCCATGATGGTGGCTCGACCAAGTTCTTTGAAAGCCTTTGGTGAAGCTTCCACGATCACGACTTCGCCGCTCATCGTCGTCAGGAACAATTTGCCATCCGCGAGGATCAGGTTGCTCTTGCCGAATCGTGCCTTTTGCCAGACGGTTTCATGATCCTTCAGGCGAATGCAAACCAGATTCGTAATCGGCCCCGCACTGCCGCTGTTGTCGAGTCCATAGAGATATCCGTCATGAATCACCGGCGTCTGCCATTCGGCTCGAAGCTGACTGTCCTTGCCGTAAGAAGACCAGACTTCTTCGGCAGAAAGCTTTGGTTCTTTTCCGGTGATCTGCAGCATGGCAGAACCGTGGTTTTCTCCGGCAGAGATCAATACTTCAGACTCGCCCACCTGTACCGGACAGGCTGTGTTGCAGTCGTATTCTGTTGGGAACGGAAACTTCCACAGGACCTTTCCATCTGTCGCCTCAAGCCCGAAGGCCGCGTAGGCGGTCAGGGTCACGATCTGTTCTTTGCCAGCCAGAGTCATCAATACGGGCGACGAGTAACCTGCTTTTCCTGTGGCCGAAGTCCACAAGTTCTTGCCTGACTTTGTATCGAAGGCCCCAACCGCAGCGTCAGCGTTTCCTGTGTGAACAACAACCATGTTGCCAACGACAAGTGGTGAACATGACATCCCGTATTCAGAAGCTTCACCTTTCAACGACGATGGCACGTTGACCTTCCATAGTTCTTTGCCATCCTTTGTGTTGAATGCCGCCAGAATGCCTTCGCCTGTGAAGACGAACAACTTGCCCTCAGACACAGTCGGGGTTGCTCGCGGACCGTTTCCCATCGCGTTCTCATAAGCCGTCGCAAACTTTGTTCGCCAGAGTTCCTTCCCTGTTGCTGCGTCCAGAGCGACTGCGTAGAGATCGGACTCATCCTGAAACAATGTGAAGGCCTGATTTTCGCTTACAACAACACTGGACATGCTGACGCCAAGTGATGCTCGCCAGATGATTTTTGGTCCGTCGGCTGGCCACTGACTGATCAGATTTTTTTCACTTGATATGCCATTGCGGTGCGCTCCCAAAAACTGCGTCCAGTCTTCCGCGTGCACTTCAGCGGCGGTGAGGACAATCGCAAAGATGGAAGAGAACAACAGTTGAGGCAAACGCATGGGAAACCTTTCGAGGGAAGCATTGACTATGCCAATCGGCATTTCTTGCCGCCATGACAGGTCGCAGAGGTGGACTTTCGGCATATTATTACCTTTTGCCGGGGAAGCGAAGTCTGTGTATCGGGTCACTGTTGAATTCCACATGTCCCTTTTTGAAATCGGCTGCTATCACACAGCTCTGGGTATGCCGATTTTATTGGACGAGGCACGCCGTTTAGTGCGATCGCTGCTGAGTTTTCGTTCCCTGTTGCTCGGTTCTCGCTGATGTTGAAATACTCCTCAGGTTTGTTCGTCGTTTGCCTGGTCTGCCTGCCTCTTTGCGGCTGCGCTTACGATCGTTCCTTCATGCAGATGGACAGCAATTCCGGAGTTCCTTTCTTTGGATTGCAGTGGGCCGTGGATTCTGGCAGCCGACCATCCTCTCTGGATGATTCCTCGGTACTGAAGCTCACCGCTCCCGAGTCTGGGTTGAGCATTCCCAATCCCCGCGCGGACCGTCAGAAGACCGAAAACCGCAAAGCTTCGCCGACACTTGTCAGCGTTTCTCGACAGTCGCGATGATAGGCTTTGCCTCAGAAATCAGCCGCGCTGTGCAAGCGTTAAGACTCTCTCCAGAAATGACTTCGTGACATCGTCTCAGCAGAAGTCAAAAACTGAATCGAAGGGGTACGCGTGTAATGGAGCTTCGTTTGCTTCTGTTGGAAAACACGGACAATTATTTTAAGCAACGTCCAACTGCGTATTGAAAAAGCTCACTTTTGAGCCGCCGCTGGCACACGCATTTGAGATCGATAAACTTCGGCGACAGCAGCAGCCCGCCAGCGGGTTGTTGATTGAGTCGCGGGTGAGCCTGTCGTGCTGGCCTCAGCCTGCATTTGATTGGTCATCTGAGTAACAATGCTGGCTTCTGTTCACATTACGAAACAAGTCAACAGCACGTCGGAAAAGTGTCGTTATGCATCAGGAATCTCCTCCCGAACGTAGCTTTGCGTTATGTGAAATTGCAGCGATTCTGGCGATGCTCAGTTCGGCCTCCTTGATGGCGAGCAACGCGACTGCTCAGGAAGCAAATGGTGGAGCTGCCACCGTACCGCAGCCGCTGACCTATGAGCTGGTTCACGGCGACAAACGGATTTCGCTTGGGGGCCCTTCCCCGACGCAGATTACATGGCTGGATGATGATCGTTATCTGCAGCGAAAGTCCGAAGGCTGGAGGGTGACTGACGCCGCGAGTGGCGAGGAGTCCGACTGGTACGACAAAGCAAAGCTCGCCGCCGGTCTGCGGAAGATCGACGGCTTATCCTCCCTCGAAGCAGAAACAATGGCAGAGGGTGGATGGCTGGAGGTTGATCAGAAGCGTGGCATCATTGTGTTTCGAACAGGAGAAACTCTGATTCGAATCCGAATCGATGGCAGCGATCCGGCTGTTGTTAAAGGGGTCCCGTCCGGAATTGAATTGACGACATTGAGTCCCACCGGTTCCGGGCTGGCGTTCGTGAAACAGAACGAGCTCTGGGTTGCTGACTTCACGACAGAAACTCTCCGCCAACTGACCCATGATGCCGGGGAGCATGTTCGAAACGGCAAAGCCGACTGGGTGTATTTCGAAGAGATCTATAACCGAAAATGGCAGGCCTATCGCTGGAGTCCTGATGGTGAGTCTTTGGCGTACCAACAGTTTGATGATTCTGAAGTGCCGACATTTCAGATCAGCGACCACACGACCCTGACTCAGTCATTCGAAGTGGAACATTATCCCAAGGCTGGCGACAAGAATCCGCTCGTGCGACTCGGGATCGTTTCGCGCAAGGGTGGCCCGACGACATGGGTCGACACATCTGCGTACGATTCTCACGACCTGATTCTGACTCATTTTCAGTGGAAGTCCGATAGTTCCGGCTTGTTCTGGTATGCACAGAATCGGATCCAGACGTGGCTCGATATCGTTTGCACGGAGTCCGATGGAAAGAACAGAGAGATCCTCAGGGACCAGACGGAAGCGTGGATTGAGAATCCCGGCGATGTACATTTTCTGGCGGATGGCAGCTTCCTTCTGTTCAGCGAAAGAAGCGGCTGGAAGCATCTTTATCGAGTCGCCGCAGATGGCTCAGGGCTAACCCAGCTCACAGTTGGCGAATGGGAAGTTCGCGAGCTGTTGTCTGTCAACGAAGGCGATGGTAAAGCTATCGTAACCGGCACGCGAGATTCGAAGATTGCAGAGAATCTCTATCAGATTTCTCTTTCTGGAAATGCGACGGAAGCTGTAAGACTGACCTCCGAAAACGGACACCATGCTGCAGTCATGAGTCTTCATGGAAAGCACTTTATCGATACATGGAGTAATCTGCATCAACCGCACACCGTTGAGCTGAAAAGCGGTCGCGGTGACCAGATTCGTATCCTGCAGAATCCGATTTCTCTCCCGACAAACAAATACCGATTCGGAAAAGTTGAGTTGCGGAAAGTTCCGATGGCGGATGGTTCAACGACATCGGCGATTTTTATTCTGCCGCCGGATTTTGATGCCGCGAAAAAGTATCCCATCTGGTTAAAAACTTACGCAGGGCCTCATTCTCCCGGCGTCAAAGACATCTGGAATGCTCGACTGCCGGAGCATTTGCTCGCCAACCTGGATATCGTCGTCATCATTTTCGATCCTCGCAGCGCAAGCGGTTATGGGGCTCGCAGTGCGTGGATTGCTTATCAGAAATTGGGATTCGAAGAAACAAGGGATCTTATTTCAGTGTGTGATTGGCTGGGGAATCAGCCGTGGGCTGATACTGCTCGTATTGGGCTCAGCGGTCACAGTTACGGAGGATACTTTACAGCGTACGCGATGACTCATTGCGATCGCATCAGCGCCGGGATTTCGGGTGCTCCGGTAACAGACTGGGCCAACTACGACACCATTTACACGGAGCGATTCATGTCCACGCCGCAATTGAATCCGGATGGATACAAGAAGGCGTCGGTGATTGAAGCTGCATCTTCTCTGAAGGGACGGTTGCTGTTATTGCATGGCCTGAAAGATGACAACGTTCATCCGGAGAATACAATTCAGCTTGTTCATGCCCTGCAGCAGGCCAACAAGCAGTTCGAACTGATGTTGTACCCCACCGCGCGGCACGGCATTTATGGTTCGCATTACAACAAGTTGCTGTTCAACTTTATGGTGGAATCCATGGGGCGATCTGAGGCACGGCAAGAATAGAAAAGCAAGTCGCCGCATCTGGGCTTGCTCTTCGTCATTGGTGGACCGCTTTTCGAACATACTGTGAAACACTAGAATCAATTTCTCCACCGTATTGCCTGACGAGGACCATTTTTCCGGAACGGGGCGTTGATGGGCAGGTTCAAGTCGACTCGTGTTTGTGCGGCGTTTTGTTTGAGCTTGGTGCTTGGGCATATTGGTTCCCCATGTCATAGTGTGGCTCAGCAATTGACTCCGTCACAGTCTGTTGCAGCCATGTCGGCCTTGCCGGGCATGGAAGTCAGACTGGTCGCCAGTGAACCCCTGGTGCGGCAGCCTGTTTGCATCGAACACGATGATCGTGGCCGGTTGTGGGTGATTCAGTATCTGCAGTACCCCAATCCCGAAGGGCTGAAACGAGTCGCCGTCGATCGCTTTTCGCGGACTCGATACGATCGAGTCCCTGAACCGCCTCCGCATGGCCCCAAAGGAGCCGATCGCATCACAATCCTGAAAGACTCCGATGGTGATGGGGTGATGGACGAAGGCAAGGACTTTGTCAATGGGCTCAATCTGGCCACAGGCCTGGCGTTTGGGCATGGTGGCGTCTATGTTCTGAACGTGCCATATCTGCTGTTCTATCCCGATCGCAATCGCGACGACGTCCCGGATTCCGATCCGGAAGTGCTGTTGACCGGATTTGGGATGGAGGATGCTCACAGCGTAGCGAACTCGCTGATGTTCGGACCTGATGGCTGGTTATATGGATGTCAGGGAAGCACAGTGACGGCCAATATTCGCGGCAACGAATTTCAACAAGGCGTCTGGCGATATCATCCGACGACAAAGGAATTCGAACTGTTCTGCGAGGGCGGAGGAAACTCATGGGGGCTGGATTTTGATGCCACCGGTCGACTCTTCTACAGCACCAACTATGGCGGTCACGTGCTGCTGCATGGTCTGCAGGGAGCTAACTATGTGAAATCATTCGCTAAGCACGGCGCGCTGCATAATCCTCATGCGTACGGCTATTTCGAACATGCTCCGCATCAAACGTTTACGGGCGGACATGTCACGGTTGGAGGAATCGTCTATCAGGGCGACGCGCTGCCACAGTCCTTTCGAGGAAAATACATTGCTGGCGATCTTCTGGGGCACGGCGTTTACTGGCATGAGATCTCACCTCGCGATTCAACAGTGCAGACTTCGCACGGTGGTGAACTTCTGAAATCTGGCGATCCATGGTTCGCACCCACCGATGTGACCATGGGCCCGGACGGTGCGATCTATGTGACCGACTGGCATGATGCTCGCACGGCCCATCCGGATCCGGATGCCGATTGGGATCGCAGCAATGGCCGAATTTATCGAATTGCTCCGACGGGACACCCGGGGAAAAGCGTCGCGGATTTCGCCAGCCTGAGCGATGACGAACTGATCAAACTGCATGATCATTCCAGCCAATGGTTCGTGAGACATGCAAGACAGGAATTGGTGCGACGCCATGCCAAGAGCGTTCTGCCCGTTTTGATCGAACGAGCAGAGAAATCTGAAGATGGTCAGCGGGCACTCGAAGCACTCTGGACAATCGCATCGTTGGAATCTTTCAACGAAGGACTTGGGCTGAAGCTATTGAATAGTCCGCATGAGGCTGTCAGGACCTGGACCGTGCGGTTGCTGGGCGATTCTCGAATGTTGTCGACTGAACTGGCTCATCGGCTGGATGAACTGGCCGAGGTTGATTCGTCAATTGCAGTACGGCAGCAATTGGCCTGTTCGGCGGCTCGCTGGCCTGCGGCTCAGGCAATGCCAATCATCAACGCGAATATCAATCGAGATATCGACTCTGAAGATCCCTGCATGCCACTGCTGTGGTGGTGGGCTGTTGAGCGTCACAGCGTGAGCGGTCGACCGGAAGTGATGAGCCGATTTGTTCGACCGTCATTGTGGAAGTCGAAGCTGGGCAGCGTGGCTTTGCTTCGTCGTCTGATTCGGCGTTATGCAGCCGAAGGCACAAACGAGGGGCTCGATTGCGTCGTAAAGTTACTGGCCGCAGCTCCTGATGATGCGGCGCGGCAGCCATTGTGGGAAGCTGTACTGCAGGGCTGGCGTGAAACACCGAGCGGAGAGTTGAGTGCTCAGCGAGAAAAACTGGTCGTTTCGCATCCATTCTTTGAGGCCGTCAATCAGGCGTGGCAGGCCGCACCCGGGAATCTGACGTTTCTCCATCTGGCGATTCTGGTCGGCTATTCTCCTGCGAACGACGCGGCCTTTGCCGAGGCACTGGATGCGTCCGCCTCTGTAGACCGACGGCTGGCCTTGCTGAGCATTGTTGGAGAAAAGAGTGACCCGGGTCGCGTCGAATCACTGATTGGCCTCGCAGAGAGCGATCAACCGGATTCGGTGCGCGCGGCAAGCGTCCGCCTGCTGGCCCGTGCAGACACTGCGGAGATTGGGGCTCGGTTATTGAAGCTGCACCAGTCATCCGGATCGGAGGAATTGAAGTCCCAGATTCGCGGCGTGATGTTGTCGCGAAAGTCTTTGGCATCGGTTTGGTTAAACGCTGTCGAAAAGGGTGAAATTGCTTCGAGCCTCACGCCACTTGATCAGATTCGCCTGGTGGCATTGCTGGAAGATGAAAATCTTAACGCCATCGTGACAAAGAATTGGGGGCGATTGCAAGGGGCCACGGCAGAAGAGAAACTGGCCGAAGTACGAAGGCTCAATAATGATCTTCGGGCAGGCTCGGGGAATCCGGAGACTGGTCGAGAGCTTTTCAAGAAGCATTGCTCGGCGTGCCATCAGTTGTTTGGTGAAGGGACTAAGCTGGGGCCTGATCTGACTTCTGCCAATCGAGCCGACCGCGACTTTCTCTTGGTCAGTTTAGTGGACCCCAGCAGCGTGATCCGCAAAGAATTTGTTAGCGTCGTTGTGCTGACGACGGACGGTCGAGTTGAAACTGGGCTGGCAGTGGCGAGAGATGACAACGGCCTGACGATCGTGACTTCTAAAAACGAGCGTAAGAGTTTCAGTGCAGGTGAGATTGAGGAAGTTCGCGAGTCGAGTGTGTCTCATATGCCCGACACTCTCTATCGCCAATTTAAGCCGCAGGAGCTGCGTGATCTGTTTTCATGGCTGCAGTCGAACGGTTCTGGTCAGTGACTCAGATGAATGGCAAGCCCACTCACGTTTTCAGTCATCAGCGGAATTGATTCAGTCATGATGTAGAGAACTGAAGGAGATTCAAAGCGAGTACTGCTCGCATCAAGAGCGGCGACTGATATGCTTCAGGGGTGATAGGCAGTAACCGGATCGTGCTGGATTCGTGATTTGGGCGATTCGCTCTGTTTGGTGTCCATCTTTGTTTCCGAAACAGGATGCTTGATCATGTCGGACGTGTCGCGTCGTGGATTCATGCAGGCGGCCAGCGTTGCTGCGGCTGCGATGGGAGCGGTTTCAGCGAAGGCGGGAGTTGCTGTGGCTCCTGCGGCGGGAAAGATCAAAGTCATCTCGTCCAGCAATGGTGCGGAAGCCACTCGGAAAGCTTACGAAATGATCGCCGTTGGCAGTGATCCTCTGGACGCTGTCGTCGCTGGGGTCGCGATCGTCGAGGATGATCCTAACGATACAAGTGTTGGTTACGGCGGTCTGCCCAATGAACGAGGCATCGTCGAGTTGGATGCCGCGGTGATGCACGGGCCAACTCATCATGCTGGTGCGGTGGCTTCGCTACAGAATATTCGTCATCCCGCGCAAGTTGCTTTGCAGGTATTGCGACGATCGGATCATGTTCTGCTGGTTGGTGCCGGGGCTCTGGATTTTGCTCGAGCCCATGGGTTTCAGGAAGAGAATCTGCTCACAGAGCATTCGCGTAAGATCTGGCTGCGGTGGAAAGAAACGATGAGCGAAAAAGACGACTGGTTGCCGGATCCCAACGAGAAGGAACCGGGCGTTGCAGCGTTCTTTGAGAAGAATACGATTCTGTCGAGCGATGGATCTCGACTGCGGTTTCGTCGGCCGACTGGAACCATTCACTGTTCGGGAATCAATGCGGCGGGTGATGTTTCCTGCACGACAACAACCAGCGGCCTGGCTTTCAAGATTCCGGGGCGAGTCGGTGATTCGCCGATTATCGGAGCCGGTCTGTACTGCGACAATGAAGTGGGATCCTGTGGCAGCACCGGACGAGGTGAAGCCAACCTGCAGAATCTTTGTTCGTTCGCGGGCGTTGAACTGATGCGTCATGGAGCCTCCCCGGAAGAAGCCGGGATGGAGATCTTAAATCGCGTCGTTAAGACGACCGAAACTCGTTTACGTGATCAGGACGGACGTCCGGATTTCGGTCTGAACTTCTATCTGATTGCAAAAGACGGGCGTCACGCAGGCGTCACATTGTGGGGCCCGGAAAAGTATTCTATTACCGATGAGAATGGGACGCGGCTTGAAGAATGCCGCGCGTTGTTTACGAAGCCGAAGGGCTGAGAGGTTCACATGACCACGCTGACTGCTCGACGATTTGACACTGGTGAAGCGATTCGGATTCATTTCCTGGGGAAGCAGGTCGCTTCGATTTTTCCGGCGAGTGTTTCGTCGGCCGAATTGGAATCGCTGCCTTTTATTGCTCCGGGCTTGTTCGACATCCAGTTGAACGGCTTCAACGGCATCTGGTTCAGCAGTGAACAGCTGACGGTGGCTCAGGTTGAGCAGGTCATCCATGATTATCTCAAACAGGGGATTACTCGCTGCTTTCCCACGTTGATTACGAACTCCGCTGAGGCACTTGAACATGGTCTGTCGGTCATTCGACAGGCTCGAGAAAAGTCGGACGTCGTGCGAGAAGTCGTCGTCGGCTGTCATGTGGAGGGCCCGTTTATTTCTGCCGTCGATGGGCCGCGCGGAGCACATCCGTTGGCTCATGTTCGGCCTGCGAGTGTTGCGGAATTTCGACGCTGGCAGGATGCGGCTGGTGGTCTCGTTAAGCTTGTCACCCTGGCGCCGGAAAGTCCGGGAGCATTTGAATTCATCCGCCAGGTTTCGGCGACAGGTGTGGTGATTGCCATTGGGCACACGGGAGCGACGAGTGCTGAAATTCTCCAAGCTATCGACTGTGGTGCTCAACTGGGAACACATCTGGGCAACGGCTGTTCCGGGCTGGTGCCTCGA
>CAIXQV010000698.1 GCA_903921605.1 uncultured Planctomycetaceae bacterium
AGACACAGGATCGTCCTCTGCCAGCTCCCACCCAAAAAAATCAGCCATCTCTTTTCGCCCATCGCCTCCGTCATACAGATCATAGAGCCCCCAGGTCATCTCGCGATCGCATAACGCCACCGGACGGCGGATTCTGACGACTCGCTCAGTCTCACCGTTGCTGCGATCCAGCTCTCCGCCTTCAAACGCCGGAGACCCCAGACGGTATTCACCCGCTGGAAAGACGATAAATGTCAGCGATCGGCTCTGTTTTTTAACGTCGATGCCCGGAATGCCATCGATGAACCCCGTAGGCTTCCCGGTGAACTGCAGCCTGAGGCGAAACCAATGTCGTTCGCCCGTGGGATCATAGGGCACTTCCTGCTCATCCAACATTTGTACATCCGCACCGCGTCCCCAGTGACGCAGGAACCAGCCGCTGGCGCTGTGAATGGATGCGCTCGGGTCCTTTTCGTAAAGGTCACGCAGACGCACAAACAATGACTCGCGAGAATCATCCGGGATCTGGTCCACGGCATAACTGCCTAATGCCAACAGCAGGCCGTACATGACACGCGATTCGATTTTCTTCGCCGCTCCGCTGGCCGATTGACGGAGTGCTGTACTCCGTTGAAGGCTTTCGAGCAACTCCTCGGGAGTCACTCCCCACTTCTGACAGCGAGCCACGAACTGGCTCAGCGATTCCGGGTCGTCCGTGATCCTCAACGCATCAAACCAGGCATCGCGTTCGCCCTGACGCAGCAGCGTGATCGCCGCGTTGGCTCGCCGTCGGCCCAGACGCACACGGTCCAGTTGTCCGAGGTTCTCACCGGGTTGCTCTTTGGTCAAAGCGAGCAGTCCGTCTCGTACCGGACCACTTTTGAACTCCGCCACCTTCGGATACAGAATTTCGGTCTGCTGTGCCGTAGCACGTATGAGAAGTTGCGCCATCAACTCACCGTTGTCGCCTGCGTAATCCGCGAGCGCCATCGTAGCATTGATCTGTTGATCGGCCGTCGCAGTTTCGCTGTCAAAGAGCGTATCCAGAGCCGGCACCAGCCGGAGCCCTATCGGCCGCAGCAGATTTCGCAACTGCGGCTGGTATTCCGCAAAGCTTGAGGTGAGTCGCTCCGCGACGAAGTTCAGGTCGGCATCGTGCCAGTCTGTGTTTGATGTATCGCCGTCCATGCCCACCAGACCCAATGCTGCGCGAAATCGCCGGGGATTCGATTCTCGTTCGTTTCGCAGAACCTCGAGCCACTGTGGTCGCAGAACGTCTGCATGGGGCTGCAGCCGATTGCGTATTGGTTCCACAAAGTCCAGATTACCCGCCAGCAGCATCTCACTGAGCGGTTTGATCTGGGCGACATCATGCTTTACCAGCACCAGTCGGGCCGGGAGTGCCGCATCGGCGGTAGTTGAATCTCCCTGCTCAATCAGCGGTTGCAGTAGTCGATCAAGTGACCGCGGGGTTTTGTCTGCCTGTTCGACCAGCGGAATCAACTGCTCCGGACTGGCGGTTTTCAGGCTTTCAACCAGTGATGCCGCTTTTTGTCCTGCCAGAATGAACTGAACCGTGGCACCCGCCAACAGAAAACACAGTACGAGCGCGGCGGTTCTGCCCACGTGATGGAGTCCGGCACGCCGCATCATGCGCTGCTGTGTTTCGCTCCATCGGTTCTTTTTCACCAACCACCGGATATTCATCCATTCGGTCAGTGACGGCAAATGGCGGTTTTCGGGTTTGGCAGTCCACAGGGCAGTACGTTCGGCCAGTTTGAGTTCCGCGCGGCCGGTGCGGGTTTCGCGTTGCTTGCGGGTGAGCCAGTCACGCAGAGACGGAACGAGGTAGTCATGCGTAAGCTGGTAACACCTCGGCGAGTGATTCCCCGGCGAGTGATCCGTCGGCGAATAATCCGTCGGCGAATAATCCGTCGGCGAATAATCCGTCGGCGAATAATCCGTCGGCGAATAATCCGTCGGCGAGCCGCCAGCGTCAGCTGGCGGGTTATCTTCGACGGAACCGGTTGCGTTAACCCCCGAAAAGACAGTCCGGGACCGAACAAACCCGGAAGCTGACACTTCCGGCTCGCCGGGGGGAGTGGAGGAACCGGAGAGCGAGC
>CAIXQV010000699.1 GCA_903921605.1 uncultured Planctomycetaceae bacterium
CCAGTCATAACAATTTCATTCGTTCAATATCTGCAGCCTGCTGGACGCAGTAGCATTGGAAATGCTTTGCGGTCGACTGAGGTTACGAACCTGAAGCCCTGAGTCCTGCAAACTCAATCCCGACCTGAGACAGGTCTGGCTACCCTGAGATTCCTCCGCGATTCCCTGCGACCTCTGCGTTCAAACCTTCGCGCGTAACTCTGAGATTCTACTCTGTGCTCTCCGTGACCTCTGTGGTGAAACCTGCGATTCTGCCGCTCATCACACACATGGTCGCTTCCCAATTGCATTCTCTGGCACAAATCACCGCCGCCCTTTCTTACCCTTCTTCGTTTTGCCTTTCGACTTCGCCTTCCCTTTAGGTTTATTCTTTGAAGCACCACGGCCGCGTCCTGGTTCAGGATAACTTCCAGAACCGCCGCGTCGTTCCTTTGACTCACGGGAAGGCGGTCCCGGAGGACGAGACGACCGCGGAGAAGATCGCCGCTTCAAACCAGCAGCATCCAACACCGGACGCAGGTCCAGCATGCGGCGATCAATATCCACGGCCGCAACGACGACTTTAATCGGATCACCCAGACGAAACTCACGCTTTGTGCGACTGCCCTTCAGCGTTCTGGTCGGCTGATCAAACACATAAAAATCATCGCCCAGCGCGTTCAGATGAACCATGCCTTCTGCCGGAACAGCGACGCCCTGACAGAACATGCCGAAGCTTTCAACGCCCGTGATGAAGGCATCCATCTCCTCGCCAATGTGTCCGGACATGTAACGCAGCAGCTTGATCTTGATCAGCTCGCGTTCCGCCTTCTCCGCACGGCGTTCTGTAATCGAACAATGCTTGCCCAACTCCAGCAGCTCATCAACGGTTTGAGCATTCGCCGGCTTCTTCGCTGCTAATTGCCCGATCAGACGATGAATTGTCAGGTCGGGGTAGCGTCGTATCGGACTTGTAAAGTGACAATAGTCTTCTTCGGCAAGAGCATAATGCCCCATATCGTCCGGAGCATATTCCGCCTGCTTCATGCTTCGTAACAACGCAAAGTTGACAGCACGAGATTCCGGCTTTCCTTCAACCGAACGAATGATCTCCTGCAACTCGGCGCGACTCTGGACCTTGCGAAGAGTAATCCCCAAGCCAAGACAGAACTGCTCGAAGTTCCGCATTTTGAGTTCATCCGGATCGCCGTGAACGCGTCGCAGAAACGGCAACCGCTTGCTTTCCAACAGGCGAGCGACAGCAATATTGGCCGCCAGCATGAACTCTTCGATGATCTCATGACTTTCATCATGATGACGCTCATGCGCGCCGGTGACTCCGCCGTCTTTGTCGAAATCAATCTCGACCTCCGGAATGCCCATCGTCAGCGCACCATTTGCATATCGTCGACGACGCAGCAACATGGCCAACTCAAACATCAGGTCCAGCAGTTTTCTCACCGGGGCTGTGACATCGGCCACCTGCTGTTGCGGATTCCGGATGATGGGCATCACTTCTTCATAAGCGAATCGACGCACCACTTTAATCGCAGAATTGGCGACGTCCGTCCCAACAACACTTCCCTCAGCGTCAAACTCGATAAACATCGACTTTGTGTAACGCACCTGATCCTGCTGCAAGCTGGCCAGTCCATTGCTGATCAACTCGGGCAGCATGGGAATCACATGTCGCGGCAGATAAACACTGGTCCCTCGCTTACGTGCTTCTTTGTCGAGCGGGCTGCCGGCCTGAACGAAGTGAGCCACGTCAGCGATATGCACACCCAGATGCCAATGGCCATCGTCCGATCTTGTCAGGGAAATAGCATCATCGAAATCGCGAGCCGTCGCGGGATCGATGGTGATAATGGTCTCACTTGTCAGATCGACTCGTCCCGAGAGATCCGTCTCCTTGAAAAGTTCCGCCTGCCGCCGCGCTTCGGCGAGCGCGTCTTCAGGAAACTCGTGCGGCAATCCAAGGCTGTGAACCACTGTCATTGTATCAATGCCCGGATCACCACGTTTGCCGAGCACCTCCGTCAGCACCGCCTCTCCCGGCCGACTGGCGGTCGGGAAACGCAGCATTTCGATCACGACTTTGTCGTTCGGCTTCGCACCCTTGGCACCAGGGTCGCCGACGTGAATCGGGGCCGTGAAAGCGGTCCCGTCGATTTGAACGAAGCCCTGATCACCGGATTCGATATACGTCCCGACAAAGATACTGGTCGCCCGTTCGACGATCTTCTCAACAATGCCGCATCGCTGACCATTCGCACGCCGCTTTGCCGACACACGAACGAGCACATTATCTCCGGTCTGGGCATCTCTTACGTCGCGGGGCGCCACATAAACATCGTTATCTTTTTGCGAGGGATCTTTCTGGGCTGGAATTACAAACGCCGCGCCGCTGCTGATTTTACGCAGCACTCCGGCAACCAGCCCGGCACTGCCGCGAGGACGCAGCCTTCCTTTCTTGTCCTGCCGAATGCGACCGGCTTCGATTAATGTGGCCAGTGCATCTTTGAATTCAGCAAACTGCGGCTTCGAAACCTGCATGGATTTTGCAAGAATCGAAGTCGTCGCCGGCGCGTAATCAACAGCGTTGACGATGGCCAGAATGCGGGATTCAAGCGAGGACTTATCTCGTGAGTTGCCCATGGGTTCACCTTTATGAACATTGTCAGAACAACATCACCAAACCAAAATTGGCGAACGGCAGAGCGTTAGCCCTCCGAGCACTGCGAATGAGACTCGGAGGGCTGACACCCTGCCGCTCGCCCGAAATAGCTACTTCTTCGGCATCATGAACCCGAACAGATCTCTCACCTGATCTTCAGTCAGCGGATCCAGCATTCCGTCCGGCATCAATGACTTGCCAGTGTTGCGAGTTTCCTCGACATCACCGCGCGAAATCGAAAGCTGCTCTTTGTCTGTCTGAATGACCAGGGTCTGTTCTGTTTCTGAAACAACGACCCCGGTTATGACTCGACCATCTTTCAATGCCAGAACTGAGGTCGTGAACTGTTTTGGAACGACAGAGCTGGGGTCGACGATGTTCATCAACAGATATTCGAGGTTGCTGCGATTTGCCCCCGTGAGGTCCGGAGCAATCGCTTTGCCTTCACCGTAGAGCTTGTGACAATTCGCACAAGACTTCTTGAAGATTGCCGCACCGTTGTCACGATCAGCTTTGGCAATCGTTTCCGGAGTCAGCACAGCCTGCCACTTTTTGATGGCAGCAATTCGAGCTTCCGGGGTTTCCTGAATCACGCCCCATTTTTCTTCAAGCACACTCTTAACTCGGTCGTTACCGAACGCCGTCATCTGACGAACCTGAGCAGCTGTCAGCTCACGAGCATCAATACGCCCGCCTTCGATGGCACCGATCAGCTCCAGAGCATAGCTCTCACGACTGGCCATCGTATCAATCGCCAGTCCACGATTTCCGTCTTTGAATCCACCCATCCGCTGCAGCAATTGCTTGGCCGTATCCGGATGATCGAAGCCGGCGAGTGCTGTAATGACGGTTGAATAAACAGCACGGTCGCCGAGCAAATTAAAGAACATCGGAATCGAATCCGCATCTTTCGCCTGTGCCAATGCCAGGATTGCTTTATCACGAGCCACATAATCGGCGGCCGAATCACCCGCCAACTTACGCAGACCATCCATGGACGCTCCATCTCCGAACAAGACTCCCAGTGATTCACCAAGCACCTGCACATCTTTGGATTCACTGGCCTTGAACTGCTTTTCAATCGTCGCCCAATCTTTCGGAGCGTCAACCTTGGCTCGACCGGCCAATCCCGTAATGAAGCCCGTCAGCAATTCAGCCGCGCGATCATTCTTCTTCGCATCCACCTGCTTGCCGATGTGGAGCAGGGCGGTGTTCGCATTGTCGGCATCTCGGTCAATATCATTGGCCAGTCGACGAACTGCAAACATCTGAAGCTTAGGAGTTGACTCCAGAAGTTGCACAGCACCTTTTCGCAGGACCACAGGCTCAATCGCGTACCATGTCATCAACGTGAGCTGATTTTCCGTGGCAATTGTCTGTGCATTCGCGGCACATCCAATAACGGCTTCCATCAATCCACCACGTTGATTCTCGTTAAACTTCTGCATCACTGAAACAATCGCCAACAGAACGTTGGCCGGTTGTTCTTTGGCGGCAACCTTTTTCAAGGTCTCAAAATGGGCATTGCGACGGTCAGACGTCGAAGCAACCAGTTGAATGGCCTGAGCCAGCACAAGCGGATCTGAAGAACTCAGAGCCCCTTCCAACTGAGTCTTGTTGTTGCCACCGTAAGCTTCAGTAAATAACAGCTGGCTTACAGATTCATACCCAGTCATCGGCGCGAGTGCTCGTCCGGACAGTTCGCCGCTGGCGACCAGTTCCTGACGAATTCGACGCCCATGACGGCCGAACCAGTCGCCTTTGTTTATCCAGTCGTTATTCAGGAATGCCAGCTTATTGTTTCCCTTCAACACGGCAGCCTGAGAAGTCGTGAGCTTCGGAGTTCCGTAAGCAATTCGATAAATACGGCCGCTGGTGCGGTGCACGCCGTCATGGTCATGACACTCACCATTGTCCGACCAGTCTGAAACGTAGATCGCCCCTTCAGGCCCCATCTTGATATCGATTCCGCGGAACCATGGATTCTTCACGATCATGAAGTCCGGCTCTCGCTTGCCCACGTAACCGCTGCCTTGGCGATCCAGTTGATTCACGTTCATGCGACGACCGTGAGTATTGCACATGAAGATCTTTCCGAAGTATTCCTTCGGAAAATTGTCTCCCTGATAAATCAAACCACCAACGTGCGAGTGCCCACCGCCCAGATCGTTGGCCACTCCGTCACGGCTTTCATTCCACTTCGTCTTCGTGTCCCAGTGGTAATGGTCGGCCGTCATGTCCATCAGCTCGTAAGCATGAGGATTGAAGTCCTGACCATACATCCGCTGATACCGCGCGCCGGGAATGACGTGCCAGAGATGTCCCTGAACATTGTTCGTCATGAAGAACTGACCGTCGGGGTTGTAGTCGAGCCCCCACGGATTGGTCGTGCCATTGCAGACGACTTCAATCGTATGCTTTGTCGGGTGATATCGCCAAACGCCGCAATTCATGAAGGGGCGTTCTTCTTTTGGAGTACCCGGCACACCCGGATATGACGTATCCACAATCCCGTGACGACCATAGAGCCAACCATCCGGCCCCCAGATCAGACCGCTCACAAAGTTGTGACCGCAATCCTTGCTCCAGCCGTCCAGCATGACGACTGGCTCACTGTCCGGAACATCGTCACCATCACGATCAGGGATAAAAGACAACGTGCCATCATGAAGAACCCACAAACCGCCGAAGCCCCAGGTGAGACTTGTCAACATGAAGCCTTTATCCCAAAACACTTTGCGAGAGTCATGCTTGCCGTCGCCATCTTTATCTTCCAGGATAATGACGCGATCTCGCAGCTTGGTTTCATAGGGACCACCGCTGTAGCTGTAACATTCGGCAACCCACAGGCGGCCTTTGTCATCAAAATCCATGCAGATCGGCTGCTGAACGTCTGGCTCACCCGCAAACAGAGTAACGTTGAAGCCTTCGGGGACATCGATCAGCTTCACCATCTCATCGGGAGTTGGAGGATGTGAATCCGGAGGATCCGTGTTGAACGCCTTCGGAAAATCATCTTCGCCAGCAGCACTCGGCGCGCTGACCGCAAACGAACCCATTGTCAGAAGAATCATCAAAGCAGCACAGATGGGGCGAACACAAAGAATGCAACGTGGGCAAACGACGGACATCTGTTCGTTGTCCTTTTAAGGGGGAGGGCAATGGCCGGCAGGAATCTCCGGACTGGTCACAGTCACGCAGTCTGACTTTGCATCACCAATTTGGCAACGCGACGCCCCACTTGATTTTGCGATGCCAGCTCCGCTCCTGATTTACGGGCCCCCAGGAACTCACCATACTGCATTTCGAGATCGTTCGGTAACAAAGATGCATTTATGCTCAGCAACCCGCCCTGAGTCGACTCGCAGACAAGAACCCAATATCCAGCCCCGTCTGCCCGCGCTGAACCAGGTCCGCCGCGACTTCTCCCAGCACGCTCGTAAACTTGAAGCCGTGCCCAGAAAAACCTGCAGCCACAACAATTGGCAATTCGGGCAATCGATCCAGCAGGAAATGGCCATCCAGCGTCATCGAGTACATGCAGACGACCGATCTGCTGGCTTGAGGCTTAATGCCTTCGAGGTATTTCCCGGCAAAGTGCGAGATCGGGCGTTCATCTTCATCGGTTACCTGTCGGGATAGAGCAGAGGGATCAGAAACCACCTCACCGCCAGTATGCATCCCAACCTTGATTGTTTCCCCATCGACACTCGGAATACCGTAGAACTGACTTTCAGGAGCATCAACAAAGAACAATGGAGCTCGATCTTTACGAATCCAGTTCTCAGAAGTTGTTGGAAACCAACACAACGTTTTTCTGAGCACCGAAATATGCCGAGCATAATCCGACAACAACTGCCCCGTCCACGCTCCGGAAGTTACAACCGCTGCGCCGGCAGAATAGCAGCCTCGGTCCGTCTGAACTTGAACACCAGCCCCTGACGGCGACACCGAGAGTACGGTCTCATCAGGCCGCAACAGCGCACCCAGTGAAGCGGCAGAGCTCAAGTGTGAAGCCACGCAACGCTCAGCCCACAGATACCCAGACGTCGATTCAATCGCCACGGCATAGTCTTCAGGTAATCGGAATGCCGGGTATCGGATGGCCGCTTCAGCCGCCGTCAGATTCTCCATGGGCAGTCCGAACAAACGAGCAGACAACCGAGCGCCTTCGATGACTTCCGATCCCGGTGGACCAGCGATCAACAGATCACGCTGTTCAATCAGTCGCTCGTCGACACTCGCCGACAATTCTTCCCAGAGCTCCCAAGCTCGATGCAACAACGGAACATAGCTGGGATGTTCAAAATAGGCCTTGCGAATGATTCGCGTCTCGCCGTGCGAACTTCCACGATCATGTGGCGGGTGAAAACGATCAATCCCGATCACCTTGAGCCCACGTTGAGCCAGATGAAACATCGCCGACGAACCAAAGCCACCACAACCAATGACAATGACGTCACAAGTCTCAGTACTTAACGACTCTGCCACGCGCTTACTCCACTGAAACTACACCTCAACAACCTGACGCCACTCTGACATCGCCCTGCTCGCGGATGTTAAACCATGAATCTCCGGTCTTGTAATCTGAATTGAGTTCGGTGCTTCGATACCCAATTGCACACGATTTGTCCCCACGGAAAGCACGGTGATGCGAATATTCAACTCCGGGATGACGATCTGCTGCTGCAGTTTGCGAGAAAGAACCAACATAGCAAGACTCCATTCAAGGCTAAAAAACCAGTAACATGCCCAAACCAGGGCACAAAGTTGCCAGAAACTGTCAACACGGTGACTCAGAAAAAGGCGAAGCTAAACGCCTCGCCTAAATCACGCTCAAGTCACACCACGGACGCTACAAATCGACATAACGACGACACAAATCAGACAACATTAAAACAAGTGCTTCTGCCCGATATAAGCATCGCGCCCGGCGTAGATTTCCCGACTGCCCTCGGGAATGTAGATCACTCCCAGACGATGCAGTCGCACGGTCAGATTGGAAATCGTCACCTGAGCCTTCTCGGCCAGTTCGTAGAGCGCGGGCCATGAAGTCACGTCGACATCGCGAACTACGGACTTGATAAGCCAGTCGGGCATAAGCATCGAGGACTGATATCTATCCACGGCGCTGCGAACTTCCGGGGAATCCTGACCAGCCGTCAGCTCACGATACAGCTCAAAATAGCGTTCATCGTAGGCCGCGCGATTCAGGACCTCGACCAGCACCTGACGATCAGCCGCGTGTCGACGAACGACGCTCGTCTGCAATTCAAACCCCGGCAACCTTGGATGATGCAGGCTGGTACGATCGATATCAATGTCCCAGTGACCTGCTTCGTGACCAATCGTGCTGCGTTCCAAACCCGGCTTTTTCTGAAACAGATCGAGGTGACGACTATTCAGCACGATGCGTCGTTCTTCGGGAATTAGTCCCGCAAGAATTTGCTCACCCGGCTGTTCTTCAATTTCCACCCAATCGAAATTAAGGCCCAAAATTCGCTCAACGATTTTCTCGATCGGCACAGGGAACATCACGGGTTCGCCCGTCAGTTGCTCATACTGCCGAATGCGCATGGCGGTGACAGCGTCGATGGATCGCGTCCGCATATTGGTCAAATCATGACGTCGCACAAGCCACACTCCCTGCGAGATTCGTTGCTCTTCTTGAGTTCGATACGAAGCCTCAGAATCCGGCTCCGTGCAGTGATTTCCATCGATCGCTAGTGATTCTTCGGGCGGCGAGCCTGCTGTTCCAATTGACCAACGAGGCTCTCAAGGTCAGTATCAGACAGATTCAACAACTTTCGAAAGACACCGGGGCGAGACAAGATTCTGTCGCGATACGCATCTGGAATTCGCCTTGCCAACAACAGCAGCTCATCCGGATCTGCGTCTAACGCTTTGGCAATTCGCTGCAGAGTCTCCTCACGAGGAGTCTGCTCATCATCAAGCCGATCATTCTCTACGCGGCTCAAGTAGGTAAAATTAATGCCGACTCGGTCGGCTAGTTCTCGTTGAGTCAGATTGCGACTCTTGCGAATCTCTCGGATTCGCTGCCCAACCGTCGTCACTGATGTCGCTCCTTCGGCAGATTCAGACACGCCCGCGTTACCAGCGAGCCGCTTGTCGACGCACAGTATAAATGTTGCCCGTGACTGTCAACTCGTGTTTGGACGAAATTGGCGAGCTGAGTAAACTGCAGTTATGCCGCCGCAAAAAAAAGACGGTATGGCAAATCAGACCTACATGGCCACCAACGGCCAAACAGGCTCGACATCGCCAACACCGTCTTATTCATCTCGCGACCGAATCCGCTACTCGTGACCGACTCGGTCGCGACAGTCTATTCAACAAAATCAGTTGCTGTGCTCTTCGTTATAAGCAAAGCACATGCGAATCAAATGCGAAACGTTGTCGGCTCGCATCTTGTCGTTAATGCGAGCACGGTGAGCTTCCACTGTTTTTGTGCTCACACCGAGTTCCTGAGCGATCTCTCGGCTGGAGAGACCATCAACAACATGATCCAGAACCTGACGCTCACGTCCGGTTAAGCGATTAATGCTGTCTTCCGTATCTTCGAGTTCTTCTTCCAGAACTTCTGGATCTACGTCATAGAAGTAAGCATATGACCGCGCGATCGCAGCAACGAGATCTTCAATCTTCAGTGGCTTACAAAGAAAATCAAACGCTCCATTCTTCATGGCTCGAACAGCCGTAGGCACATCAGCATGCCCCGAGATCATCACTACCGGCAGTTCAAAGCCGTCTTCATTCAGCTTCTCCTGCAACTCGATTCCAGACATTCCCGGAAGCCGCAAGTCGAGAATCAACACGCCTGGAACCGGTTCACGGTAATCGCGATAGAATTCCATTGCGGTCATGTAATCTCTGACCGTGATCTTGTGTTCCCCAAGTGCTTCGACAAGAGAAGCACGTACGGCCTGATCGTCTTCAATCAAAAAGACAGTGAACGGACGTCGCTTCTTTGGCTGTTCAAATTCTGTGAGTGGCGGAGCTTTTCGTTCCGCCCTCTTTCCTGGTCTGCGTTTGCGCTGCATCAAACTGTTCCTTCATGAGTGGGCGTCCATGCCAGAAATTAAATAATTTGGGCGTCCTCCTGCTCTCCCTCCAAAATAGTATCGTGACGACTCAGATTCAACGACCTGCGGGATATACCCAACGCACGACAACCAAAAATGAGACAACCAGCAGGCGGGTTTACCCTCGAATCACACGTATGCACCCCCAGCGAGTACCCTTAAGTAGTCGATTGTTTGTACAGACGAATCAAATCAAGAAGTCTCACTCGATTCTTGTTCGCATCTCAGGCACCTTCAACGGATGAGTCATGATTACTTTGCAGTATTCGCAAGATGCCGAGGGAGTTAACGACAGAGTCACCCTTGCACACTTCAGAATCCTTTGTGCAACACAATACGCTGGCATAAGTTTGCCGCCATTATCCAATCTGATAAAACTCAGGTTGCTGTGCTTCAACATTCGTTTCAGCAATTATTCGGAGTTCACTGATGTCTCAGTCAGGTCAGGTTTCTCGCCGTCATGCATTGGCTTCTGCTGCTGCTTTGGTCTCCGGTAGTTCACTTTTTCTGGCGGACTCAAAGAAGGCAGCCGCAATGCAAGACGAAAAACACCCCTGGGTCGATGCTCATTCCCACATCTGGACAACAGATCTGGCGAAATACCCTCTCCGTAATAACCAGGCGGTAGACGTTCTTGCTCCACGAAGCTTCACAGATGAAGAATTGATGGCTGTCGCTCAGCCTGAAGGTGTTGGACGCGTCGTACTGATTCAGCACCACCCGTATCACGGCTTTGACAATTCGTACCTGATTGACACATGGAAGAAACATCCTGATCGCTTTCGAATCGTCGCTCAAATCGATGACAAAAAAGGTGACGTCGTAATTCTGATGAAACAGATGCTGAAGACCGGCGTAACAGGTTTCCGAATCGGCCCGCGTGACGATCAGCCGAAATGGTTGGCCACAGACGGTATGCAGCAAATGTGGAAATTCGCCGCTGAGACGCGACAATCCATGTGCTGTCTGATCAATTCAGACAACCTGCCTGAGCTGGACGCTATGTGCCAGAAGTTCCCCGACACTCCGGTTGTCATCGACCACTTCGCTCGCATCGGAGAGAATGGCGAAATTCGAGATGAAGACGTGAATCTGCTTTGCAAACTTGCCAAACACAAAACCATTCGAATCAAGATTTCGGCTTACTACGCGTTTGGCAAGAAAACGCCACCACACCACGAAATGATCCCTATGATCAAACGTCTATGTGAGACTTACGGACCTGATCGCCTGATGTGGGCCAGCGATTGCCCGTACCAGATCTCTGGCCTTAACACGTATGCTTCATCGATTTCGTTGATTCGCGACCACATCGACTTTGTAACTCCTGAAGAACGTCGAATGCTGCTAAAAACGACGGCCGAATCCACGTTCTTCTACGTGTAGCACAACAGCAACCGTCATGCGCAAGTCGCACCTTCCCTGGCTGGTTCTGGTCGTCATCCTGCTGACGATGCTGGTTTCCTGGCGCAACGACGGAATCATGGCCAGACTTCTGGATACCCAACTTTCGGCCTCTGAACGCGTGCTGGTTCTTCAGCATTACTTTCAAGAGGCCGGCTTCTTTGCGCCGGTAGCTTACGTGATTTTTGTTATCACAGAGGTCATTGTTGCTCCAATCCCTGGCCTCATGCTGTACGCACCAGGAGGACTCATCTTTGGCCCGTGGCTGGGAGGTTTTCTGGCGATTATCGGGAACACGATTGGAGCTGGGATCTCTTGTGCTCTGGTGCGAAGCGCGGGAAGTGCGTGGCTGAAGAAAATCTCAACGAACACGTCGATGGACAAACTTCAGAAGTCACTCAACCGTCGTGGCTTCTGGATGATCCTGTTTCTTCGTCTCAATCCACTGACGTCCACTGATCTGTTGTCCTACGCCGCAGGACTGACTCGAATTCCGATCTGGCACGTTATGCTCGCCACCGGCCTCGGCATGGCCCCTTTGTGTTTCGCGCAATCGTGGCTTTCCGACGGAATCTTCAATCGGTGGCCCGGGCTGATTTGGCCACTCATGATCGCTGGCCTGCTGTACATTGCGGCCGTCGTTGTCATTCTTTCTCGAATCCTTAAATCACCAATAGCCGCGACTGCAGACACAGAACCCTGAGGCCCACGCACCAATGCGCTGCGGGTCGTCCGATGTCCACTTCAGAGCAAAGTATTGTTGCCATGGAGATGACAACGGATCGGGAATTCGCGAACATCTCAGAACGAATCTGACATCCGTAGAGAAAGGGAACTCCGATGCTGGTCACTGCACTCTATCGTTCGACTCCTGCCGCTGTCGCCGCACTGGCCGCTTTGTTGACCATGAATCCAGCATTCTCCACAGAAGTGACGATTGGAGCTCGCACTCTGCGAGTTGCCGATGGTTATTCGGTGGAACTTGCCGTCGACTCATCGCTCGTCGGCCGCCCGATTGCCGTAGCCCGCGATGAACGTGGACGACTCTACGTCACAGATTCCGGCGGCATGTCAGAACGAGCCGAAAAGCAGCTGGAGCTGAAGCCTCACAATATTCGACGAGTTGAAGATACGAATGGCGATGGCGTTTACGACAAGTCCGTTCTGTTTGCCGACAAGATGATGTTTCCCGAAGGCTGTCTGTGGTACGAAGGCTCATTGTATGTTGCCGCTCCTCCGGAAATCTGGAAGCTGACAGATACTGATGACGACGGCTCCGCAGACAAACGAGAAGTCTGGTTCGATGGAAAAACTCTGACCGGCTGCGGCAACGACCTCCACGGCCCATATCTTGGCCACGATGGCAGATTCTACTGGTGCAAAGGAGCGTTCGCCGAACAGAAACACATGATGTCCGATGGCAACGAATTGGTCACTCGGTCATCCCACATCTTTCGCGCCAAACCCGATGGAACTGAAATGGAATCCGTTCTGATCGGTGGCATGGATAACCCAGTGAACGTCGCCTTCCTGAACAACGGGGAGCGGTTCCTGAGCTGCACATTCTTCCAGAATCCGGAAGCCGGTCGTCGCGATGGTTTGATTCACGCCATCTACGGCGGCGTCTATGGCAAAAAGCATGATTCCATCTACGCTCACCCAATGACTGGCGAAGTCATGCCGGTGTTGAATCATCAGGGTGCTGCGGCCCCATGTGGCTTTATTGGCGGCACTGACTCCTTGCTGGGCGGAGGCCACAGTCAGCAACTGTTTGCGTGCTACTTCAATCTCCACAAAGTGGTCCAGCACAAGCTCACACCGAACGGCCCGACATACGACACTGAAGACGTCGACTTTCTGGCATGCGATCATCCCGACTTCCATCCCACCGATGTCTTTGAAGATGCGGATGGCAGCTTACTGATCGTCGACACCGGCGGCTGGTACAAGGTCTGCTGCCCAACATCTCAATTGGCAAAGCCCGATGTGCTGGGTGCGATTTATCGAGTCCGCCGGAACAATGCTCCTTCAATTGCTGATCCGCTCGGGGCAGAAATTGCCTGGGCCAAAGCCGATGCTACAAAGCTCACGGCGCTGTTGAAAGATCCTCGTTTGTTCGTCCAACGCCGCGCGACAGCGGAATTGCGAAAGATGCAGGATACGGCTGTCGACGCACTTTCCGCCGTCGTCAAAGCGAACGAATCACCCGAAGTACGCCGGCGCGCAGTCTGGACATTAGCCGGGATCAGTACTCCCGCTGCAACGGCAGCAATCGCGCCAGCATTGAATGACAAAGACCAAACTGTGCAACAGGCGGCAATTCATGCCACAGGTCTGGCGAGAAATCAAGCAGCTGCAAAAAAGTTAATTGTGATCGCAAAAACAGGTGAGCCGGGGTCAGCCCGAGCTGCCGCAGAAGCAATCGGTCGACTGCGTGCGGATGAAAACACGATCCAGAATCTGCTGAACCTCACAGCCCAGCTCAAGTCGACAGGTCCGGACGCTTCCGGAGCCCCCGCTGTCGCTGCCGAACGGATTCGCGAGCATGCTCTGATTTATGCTTTGATCGAAATTGGCAACGCCCAGCAAACTCGCACGGGACTGACCTCGACCAACCCTGCGACGATTCGTGCAGCACTGGTTGCTCTGGATCAAATGAAAAAAGGAGGACTGCAGGCAGCTGATGTGATCCATCACATGAGCAGCCAGGATGCCGCTCTGCGAGCCACCGCAGCCTGGATCGTGAATCATCATTCTGACTGGGGCCCGGAACTGAAATCTTACTTCGAACAGCGCCTAGCGAAGGCTTCGGATCTGAGCGAAGCAGATCGCGAACAGGACCGTCAGCTGCTGGCCAGTCTCGCGAATGCTCCGGATATTCAGACGTTGCTCCTGGCCACGCTGACCAACACAAGCAACAAAGCTGCACGCCAACAGTCTCTCGCGGTGATGGCATCAAGTGGTCTGACAGCCACGCCCGCCTCATGGCTGGATGCACTGGCTGAAACGCTGAACTCGGCCGATCAAGCAACATTGCCGCTGGCGATCGCGGCCGCCCAGAATCTTCCCATGCCCAAAGAGGGGCATGCTGGCCTTCGCGATGCTTTGGCAAAGATTGCATCCGACTCTGACCTGGAAAATGAAACGCGACTCAACGCCATCGACGCCGCCGGCAGCGGACTAAACCTGAGCGACAGTACTTTCGCGCTCCTGACGACAACTTTAAGTCCCGACCTGCCCATGAACCTGCGTTCAATTGCCGCCAACCGCCTCGCGTCTTCCGCACTGTCGGAACCTCAATTGACGTCACTTGTTTCAACAGTCAAAACCGTTGGTCCAATGGAGTTGCCTAAGCTGCTTCCAGCCTTTGAAAAGGGTGGTTCAGAATCATTGGGGCTTGAACTTATCACCGCGTTGATGCAGGCTGAAGGTGTTCGAGGACTCCGGCCAGATCTGATTAAGCCTCTTCTGACCAAGTATCCAACATCTGTTCAGGAGGCTGGCAAAGCTCTGCTGAAGCTGCTCAACGCCAGCGAAGAAGAGCAAACAGCAACTCTGGAGAAACTTCTGACAACCTTACCCGAAGGTGATGTTCGCCGCGGCCACGAAGTCTTTATGAGCAAGAAAGCCGCCTGCAACGGTTGCCACAAACTTGGCTACGGCGGCGGACGACTTGGTCCCGACCTGACAAGCATTGGGCGTGTTCGTAATCGACGCGACCTGCTGGAAGCTTTGGTCTTCCCAAGTTCCAGCATCGTGCGAGGTTATGAGCCGGTCAGTGTTGAACTGGAAGACGGTCGCGTCATCAGCGGAATCATCAGCAGCGAATCTGCTGATGAGATCGTTCTGTCGCCCGATGCACAAAAGACGTTCCACCTCGCTCGAACTTCGATCGTTGCAATTCAACCGTCAAATGTGTCGCCAATGCCAAACGGTCTGGCGACACTGCTAACGGCGCAGGAAATGGCTGACCTGCTGACATTCCTGCAGAGCGATCAACGTTAAAAGAGCACCGAAATCAATCGCCACCGGGTTTACCCCGGTGGTTCAACGGCTTCTGCACCACCTTTGCCCTGTTTCCAGCATCGAATGCAAAACGCTGACAGGAACCGTTATATCAAGAACGGAGATCACCGCCACAAGATCCGATGTGGCTGCTCGATTCCGGCCACCGCTTGCAGAACTCATTTCGATGCAGCATCCGTCGGCAACTGCAGAATCCACTCACGGATCAAATCCACCGCGGGTTTGTCGACGATATTCGTTCCCAGCGGAGGCATCTGACCATGTCCTCGTCTCTGCATCCGATGAAACAGCAACGATCGTTCCGGTGCCCCCGGCGCAACCAGCTTGGCATCCTGCAGATCAAAGGCAGAATGCACCGGCTTCACGTCAATCAGCTTCGCCTGCTCGGGCTTTGCGTCGATTTCAACCGAGAACTGAGCATTCCCGCCACCAGCTTCGACATGGCAATTGGAGCAATTGGCATGAAGATATGAGGCGGCTCGCTGTTTCAAGTCCACGGATTTGTCAAAGGGATCGCTCAGTCGAGTCAGCTCTTCCACTGGCTTGGGAACTGGCTTCGTAAACATCCCCAACTCCGACAGCATCTGAATCTGATTGAACTTTTCTGAGCCATAGTCATGCTCTCGATTCATCTGGTTCTCAGAGAGTCCGAGGACATAGTTGACGGCTCGCGAATGACACACCATGCACTCGGCACGGCTGGGATAATGCCAGGTCTGTTTTCTGACACCACCTTCGGCCGCCGGATCCTGAATCTCGAACTCCACATCGACACTTCCGGAATCCAACAGCTCAGCATCGGTCTGCTCTTCGTTCCAGCGATACGAATAACCAACCCACTCGTTCTGCTGTCGGACCATCAATCGAGTTTCAATCCAGCGACTTGTCTCCGGCTGGCCCGCAACCTTCTCCAGCGAAAAGCTTTTCACCAAAACCGAGCCATTCGGAAAATTCCATCCGCGTGTGGAGGTGTAATCAATCTTCTCTTCCCCCGGCACGGCCAGCCAGCGTTCTTTGTGAGCCCCATCAGACCACAATTGCACGTTGACTGAATACGGAATCACGGACGGCAGAAGACGATGCTCCGCAACCGATGCAAACAGACCTGTTTCACTAAGCTTGCGAGGAAAACTGGTTGGTTCCTGCGGAGGCATCGCTTCAATGCGATAGAAACCGCCCGCATGATCCACGACCAACAGTTCACCTGCAGCATTCATGGAGAACCCGGCAATCTGCAGAGTCGTATCTGCGATTTCGCGATGAAACGTGACCTTCGTTCCATCATGCCGAATAGCCCAGATCTTGCCCGTCGAATAATCCCCGTAGATAAAACAGCCAACGAGATCCGGCAGCTTCGATCCTCGATAAACAACTCCACCGGTCAGGCTGCGAGATTCCGAATGATGATGATCAGCCATCGGCGCAACAATCGGCTCCGCGCCTTTCGGCCGTTCGACATAAAACGGATGCCCGCCTTCCTGAACGCTCCATCCATAATTCTCACCGCGACGAATCAAATAGACCTGTTCCCACAGATCCTGACCATTCTGTCCAAGCCACAATTGATTCGACTCATGGTCGTAATCCATTCTCCAGGGATTTCGAAAACCGTAGGCCCAGATCTCCGGTCGGGCATCGGGAACATGGACAAACGGATTATCGGGCGGGATCGAGTAGTGCTTGTCGGCGGTTGGATGATCAACGTCCAGTCGCAGCATCACGGCCAGCAGGTCGTTCAGCCCCTGACCAGTCGCCAGCGTATCGCTGTCGCTGGTTCCATCGCCGGTTGGGCAATACAGATAACCGTCGGGACCGAATGCCAGATCGCCACCGTTGTGGCCGTTTGAATCCCATTCAAGAATGACCAGTTCATTGTCCGCTTTAAGTTCTCCTGGGACATCAGCAGACTCCGTAACGGTAAACCGTGAAATTCGATTCTGCTTATTCGATTCCGGCATCGGACCATTGGTGATCAGATACAGAAACTTGTTCTCACGATACTTCGGATGAAAACAAAATCCATAAACCAGTCGATCCAGAGCAATCAAAGGTTTGCTGCTGTCCGCTTCTGCCTTGTCCGTGAAATAACGCAGGCCACCGGGTTCCTTCCAGTCGCCTTTGTGATCAAGAAAGAAGATCTGATCTGTACCCGGCTCAGGACGTAAATATACGGGAGCAAACAATGGCAGTTTCTCGTACGCTCGAACGGCTCGATAAGGCAGCGGCGGGTCTGGTGACCCCACAAGCTTCGACTCAGTCCACGGTATTCGTTGGCGTTCGGCGGACTCAATGACATCCGGAACACCAAACGCCATCGCGAGAGTACCGAGTACGAAAATAAAACTTCGGCTTCTCGAGTTTGACTGAATCATTCTTTCAGGCATCACCATTTCTCCGTTGTCTACGACTTGCGAACCAGTTTTGTCACGCGTCCCGTCTTAACCCATTCTGTCACGAAGATATTTCCGTCAGCATCAAAGCAGGCATCATGTGGATGCACAAAACGCCCCGGCTTCCACTCGGCCGACTTCGCCCGCATTGCAAAGTTATCGGCCAGAACTTCGGTTCTCCAGGCTTCGTCGTCTCCTAACTGCGCAACGATTTCATTCTTGCCGTTCAGGATCGTGATGCGAGCATGCAGGTCGGGAACCAGCATGAATTCCCCCTGCACGTCGATGTCGGCCGGAAACAGGAAGCCGTCCAGAGTCTTGAGGTGCTGTCCATCCATTCCGAACCATTGCAGTCGCTTATTCGCACGGTCAGCCACAACAAGCTTTGGAACACCATCGCGAGCATCCAGCCATTGTCCGTGCGGCGTACTGAACTTGCCTGTTTCATTGCCATTCCCGCCGAGTGCTCTGACAAACTTGTCGTTTCGATCGTACTCGAAGACGTAGTGACTGCCGTAACCGTCGCCCAGATAATAGCCTCCGTCCGGCCGGAAGCTGATGTTCGTCGGACGAAACCCGGTCTTCGGATCCGCCAGCACTCCTTCGCTTTCCGTGTTGATGGTGGCTCGATCCTTCTTCCATACCACTTCACCGCTCATGGTCATCTTCGTAAACGCCATGGTAGTATCAGACGGAGCAAGATACAGGAACTCTTCCGAGCCATCCTTGCGAATCGAAATCCCATGTCCCTTGGCGGCCGGTCCGGCGTTGTGAACTTCTCCCATCGCCTTCACGAACTTGCCTTCGCCGTCGAACACAAAAATCGAGCCCGGGTTCCCAGCGTGAGTGATGTAGATCAGACCTTGTGAATCGATTGCGACTCCATGAGATGCATTGCCGTATTCATGCCCGGCAGGAAGCCCCGCGCGGTCCCAGTTGTGCTGGCACTCGTAAGTAAACTCACCGGAACCAACAATTGGATTGTCAGAGAACGACATCGTCGAGGCTCGAACAAAAAAAGGCATGATGGTGGCTGAAGTTGCTGCTGCAGACTGAAGAAATCGTCGACGCGTGGGACGAGGCATTGGATGACTTTCTGCTGGAAACTGACTCTGAGATGCAAAGGTCTCCCGTCAGGCAGTCCCTTTTTTGTCAGCGATGACTTGAGGGTTGTGTCTCGTAGATCAGGCCGAGCACCTGCCGACGAATGGGAGTATGTCGCCACCGAACTCAGACGTCAAAGATGGGCGATAGGACCTTGATCGATTGATTTCGTCGATTTTCAACGTCCCGCTGCCGGGCTTCGATTGATCATCGAACGAAAGGGTTGTGGGCAAAAAAATGATGGGGCAGAAAAATGGACAGTATTTTTTGCCCCATCATTTTTTTCCGGAAAACTGCCTACTTCTGGAACGCGGCACGGACGTTGCGCTCGCCGGGATTTTTGGGCTTAGCATTGCGGCGGGCCGTTGTTGTTTTTCGTTATCTCCAGTCGTTGGACAAGCAGAATCAACCCGACGCCCAGAATCCCTCGGCACCAGAATATTCCCGCTCGGGACAGAAAAACTTGACACCGTTGAAACCTGAGCTAATATTCCCGATCGGGACATTTCACACACATTGCCTGATGCTGCCTCAGAAAAATACCGATCGGGAAAACAATGGCCGTCGTCAACACTCCTCTGCAAATCGGACAACTCGTGCGGCAACGTCGCAAAGAGGCGGGGCTAACTCTTAAAGACGCAGCCGCCATGGCTGGTGTCGGCGTCCGTTTCCTGTCTGAACTGGAACGAGGCAAATCGACTTTGCAACTCGGACTTGCGATTCACATCCTGCAGCTTTTTGGCCTGGAACTACGCATCGAACAGCGAGGATCGAATGTCTGAGATCCTGTATGTCCATTACGAGAACCAGACAATTGGCGAACTGCAACTGAGTGAATCAGGGCAAATGCAGTTTCGTTATCGAACAAGCTGGCAGCAACATGAGTCTACCTTTCCGATCTCGATTTCATTACCGCTGAACGGCGAGCATGACCTGATCACAAGCCATCGATTCTTTGCCAATCTTCTGCCCGAAGCGAATGTCCGACAACAGATCTGCCAGTCACTGAAGATTTCCCTGGGCAACGATTTTGAATTGCTCAAAGCAATTGGTGGTGACTGTGCCGGAGCACTCGCCATCACGCGCAGTGAGCAACCAATACCAACAGATCAACGATATGAACTGGTCAGCGAGAAACAGTTGGCCGACTGGTCCGTTGGAACTCCCCATGCCTTCTCGGCGGTGACAGGCCAGAATGAAGTCCGATTATCACTCGCTGGTGCTCAGGACAAACTTCCAGTTCATATTCAGGATGGCCAGATCTTCGTCCCGATTGGAAATACACCGAGCACCTACCTGCTGAAGTTCGCCTCGCCGTTTTACAAACATCTCCCCGAGAATGAGACCTTTCTTTCAATGCTCGCTGCTGCAGTTGGGTTGCCAGTCGTCGACATTCAACTGCACCGTACGTCTCGCGCTAACATTGCCGTCATTCGACGCTACGACCGCCAGCCGAACGAAACAGGATTTCGACGCCTGCACCAGGAAGACTTTTGTCAGGCACTCGGCATCGGGGCTGAATCGAAGTATCAAAAAGAGGGTGGCCCACGCCTGAGTCAATGTGCTGATGTCATCCGCAGATTCACGTCATTCCCGCTGCTCGAGCTGCAGAAGCTGATGAACTGGACTCTGTTTAACCTGCTTGCCGGCAATGCAGATGCTCACGGGAAAAACTTGTCTTTATTGTACGCCGATCGACGCAATCTGAGTCTCGCGCCGTTTTACGATCTCGTGTGTACTCGCAACTACAAAAACATCTCCCGACATTTGGCCATGACACTCGGAGACGTTTCTGATCCCGATCTGATCGGCCCCAAACAACTCGCCGCAATGGCCACTGACCTGGGCGTACGTCCGGCCGTGGTTGCGAAGGGACTCACCAGCCTCAGCGAACAATTGATCGACGCGCTTCCAGCCACGACCCAGAAGTTTCGAGACATCTACGGGGCATCACCAGTGCTGGAACGTATTCCGATGATAATTCGCAAGCAAATCCGCCGCGTGAAACAG
>CAIXQV010000700.1 GCA_903921605.1 uncultured Planctomycetaceae bacterium
AGCACCAGACTTTGAGCGAGCCATTGCCAACGACGTTTGCTTTATCGACTACCGGGCACAGATCAAAGCACAGCAGGAACACGCGGCACATCTTGCGAGAGTCAACGACGAGATCAAAGCAGCCAGGAAAGAACTCGAAGCCAAGCAGTCTGAGATCAGACACGCAGAACGCCGTCTGGACGAGATCGAGCAGACACGCCGAGAACTTCGCAGGCTGCTGACAGGAGTCTAGGCCACGACAGACGACACGCGGCAGGGTTTCAACGGGAAGCCCTGCCCGACATCACAACCACGCTCAGGAGAATTGAACCATGACACCAGCACAATACGAAGCACGAGTTCTACAGCTTGAATCCGAAGGTCTGACGACATCAGACGCCCAATCCGTTGCAGACGTTGAACAGCTTTACAGCCCGCCACGAACACGATTCGCAACAGTCAAACACAGTTCAATCGGCCTGCACTATTCTATTCCGGTTGACCCGCTTGACCTGAAGAAAGCCAAAGCAGAAGCCAGCCGGGAATTCGGAAAGGGCTTCGCAGATCACAGGATTGTCATCTTCGACGCAGACACACGCGACGAGATCACCAGCCGATTGATCGGCGGCAGGAAGTGGACGAAGTAGACACGACACAGCAACCCGGCCCGGCACCGCTGCCAGGCCGGGACATTACAACGCACACCTACGCTCAGGAATTCAGACGATGAAGACACCAACGACGAAAACCGTAATCGTGCCCATGATCCATTTGAACGGAACAAGTGCTGAATCACTCATGGGAGCCATCGACGCAGCCCACGATGCAATCGGGCAGGCTTACGAAATGCTGAGGCAATGCAGCCCGAACGGCAGAGACTACTACACGCACGCGACAGCACCGCAGGCGATGACCACGGCTCAGGAGGAACATCGTGCCCGCCTGTTGAGCTTGCACAACCTACAGGCTGAACTGTACGCCATCAGCCTGGCTATCGACGAACGAGAAACGACCGCCACCTACGAAGTGAAGACCTGAAAACAATCTTTCAGATTCTTTTTGCACCTGTCCCGCCTGTTGATACTACCAATGTAAGGGAAACCAACCACAACCAACCACAGGACGCACGACAATGGCAACCACAACCAAACGATCAGAACAACAGGCCGAAGCACTTCACCGAGCACAGACAGGCTTCAGCAAGAACGACGCCTATGTTTACGCGATGCTGACAATGGCAGGCTTCGAAGACGTTGAACCACGAGTGAACGTCTTCACGTTCAACGCTTGGAAAGCCGCTGGCCGCTCAGTCAAGAAGGGCGAGAAGGGCCTGGCAATCACGACTTGGATTCCTTGCAAGGATAAGAAGGCTAAGCCGGACCCAGTGACAGGCGAAGTCAAGAAGGGACTACGACCAAAGACGGCTTATGTTTTCCACGTCAGCCAGACAATTGAGACAGGCACGAAGCAGGAAGCACCAGCCGAGCCAGCCGAGCCACAGACCGGAATGATCGTCGCCCCTGAATCAGACATCATCGACGTTGAATTCTCAGTCATCGAGCCAGTTCAGCGAAGACTACCAGCACCGGCAGCCCAGAAGCAGCTTAGCTTATTCTAAGATCAGACGACCGACAACGCGGGGAGATCGGCCCCGCATTCTTTCAACCACACACGCTCAGGAGTTCAGGCCATGACCAACGCAACCCGCACGATGATCGAACAATCATTCACACTGTCCGGAAAGGAATTGTGCCGACTGATGAGGATTCACGGCGTAACCATCCGGGAACTTGCCGAGCGTACAGGCTTCACGCTCGCATTGATCCGAGAACGCCGGACAACAGGCGTCAGAGGCTTCGTCGCGTTCGATTGGACAGAGGTAATCACCGGCAGCTTGACGCCGAGAATGAAGGCAGCACTGCGAGCCATTCAAAACTGTTGAGATTCTTTTTGCACGACTCGCCCTCTCTGATACTACCAGTGTCAGAGAGGGTTTCTCTGAAGCCTACAACCACGAGACAAGGA
>CAIXQV010000701.1 GCA_903921605.1 uncultured Planctomycetaceae bacterium
CACATGGTTCGTTCATTGTCGCCCTGATAGCCATTTGAATCCGCATACCGAGCCGCATCGAGCCAGCTCCAGGCCATGCGTTCGCCATAGGCCGGAGAAGCCAGCAGTCGATCGACGACTTTGTCCCACGCATCAGGGGACGTGTCCCGCACAAAGTTGTCGACTTCGTCCGCAGTCGGTGGCAGTCCCGTCAGATCCAGAGTGACACGACGAATCAAAGTCTCACGGGGCGCTTCCGGACTCGGCGTGACTTTTCTTGCCGCCAGTCGAGCCTGCACAAAATGATCAATGGGATTATGCAACCACTCCGCCTGATCCGGCACGGCCGGCTTAACGAGCGGCTCAAACGCCCAATGCGATCCCCACGGTGCACCGGTCTCGACCCAGCGAGTCAGCCGTTCAATCTGAGCCGCCGTTAGAGGTTTCTTGACACTCGGCGGCGGCATCACGAGATCCGGATCATGACTCGTCACGCGGCTCAGCAGTTTCGCAATGCCTCCGTCAATTTCCAGTGCCTTCCGTGCCCCTTTTTCCGTATCCAGCCGCAAGTTACCTTCCCGCGAGCCTTCATCGGGCCCATGGCAATTGAAACAATGTCCAGCGAGGATCGGCCGAATATCGCGACTGAAGACAATCGTCGATTCGTCTGCACGGGCAACACTTGAGAAGCCCACCAGCGAAAACGCGATCAGCAGAAGTGAGGCCAGTGTGGTGGCGGTGTACTTGGGCATTTCAGGCTCTGAACTGCAGGACGCGTGGAGTGGAACAACGTTGTCGCCATTGACTTTCCAGTGACAACGTCTGCCGACATTGTAATGTCCCAAACGTTCAGCGAGTAGTTTGCGAACGATGTGACATCCAACCGGGTCTAGTCGGCGATTTCGACAGGTCTTCCTTGCTGACCTCATCCTTACCCACATTTCTTACTCAGGAAAGAGTCCATTGTTGCTGAGACCTTGAAAAATCCGCCGCAAGAAATCCTGCGATTCAACCCGGTACGGGTTCTACAACAAAGCCTCGGGTTGCCGCTTTGCGGCGCACCCCAGGTATCGGGCCAGGGAATGTCAAGAACCTCGAGGGGGTTCCACAGCACGGACATCAGTCTTTAATCAGGTACCGCAGGAATGAATTGTGGAACCTCGTTGAGGTTCAAATCGCTGGGCAACATATCCTGGGGTACGCCGTTGTCACGGCGACCCCAGGCTTTGTTGTAAAACCCCGTTGGGGTTGAGATTCCACTAGTTCTCAAACCAGCGGTCCACAAGCGTGAAGCCACAGGGTGCCACAGCCTGCATAGGCTGTTTTGCGAAGCAACAAGAAGCCCATGTGTGCACGTTCAATTTTCAGAGAACCTTGTCAGCTGAAAAAAACTTCACAGAGGCTACTTTTGCCACCGGCACACTCCCACTGCGTGGAATCGTGACCCAGAGGCAACGGATTACTTCAGCGAAGCCTCAAAATCTTCATCGACTGTCACTCCTGCAGACTCCCATTCTATCGGCCACTGATAAGGGAGTTTCAGTTTCAGATCGACGGAAAAACGCTCGGCACCACGCAGCATGTCTAGTGAAACTGTCGTATTGTCCATCGACAGAACCTTGTAAACCTCTTCACTCGACAGATCTTTCGGATCAGCGCCATTCAGTTTGAGGACGCGATCGCCTTTCTTGAGGCTGTGATCAACGTCGGAGAAATACTTGTCGAAATCAACCACCTCCAGTGCCCCGGCATTCCGAAAAGAGAAAAATGGTGCGCACGCCAGAGTTGGAGGCAAAAGATGAACAACCTCATCCGTTTTGAGCTTCTCACACCAAACCTTCCCAGTCGGGAAGTCGATTGTCGTGCGGAAATACCTCAGGAGTTCGAGCCCGATGGTATCTCGGTCCGCGATAAGAACGGGAACGTTATGAAATCGAACTCCCGCAAAATCGATGTAACGCAGTACGCTGAGATTTGTGGGGGTGTCGGTTCGCTGTCCTGAGCCTGCCTCTGGTATCAACAGGGACCTGATTTGTCGCAACTGTCCCATTCGCTCAAGCGCATCGACTCTTTCGCGGGATAGCCACACGTACGCCGTGCATCCAGTGTCCAAAACGACGTTCCGGTTGCCGAGTATTGGAAACGCTACAGGCAACTGAGGAACTCCGTCTTTCCAGGCAATTGCCATTTGAGCGCCTTCTGCCGAAATCACCGGAGACGGCACGGACTGAATCGTTGCGGCGGCCGGATCCAGTACAAATGCGTGGTCCCTCAGGTACGGTGCACCGGCAATCGCAGTCAGCGGAATTCTCAATAAATTCTGCCGGTCTTTGTAATCAGAACCCAATGCGTAGTCGGATTTCTTTGGCAAGCCGAGGCATTGAAACGGCATATCGGCAAAGACTGTTATGCGATTCCCATGCGATGGCGGAATTCGAACGCGGACGTTCGGGAACGACTCCGCGCCGTTTGGGGCGTGGACCGCGACAACATTGGATCCTGTTCCGAACAGCGCAAAACCTGCTTGATCGTTCGCCGTCGCTGGCACCAGCCAGAGCCCGTGTTTGCGATAGTAGTCAGATGTTGAGACCGTTGCCGTATTTAGAGCGGTTCCGGAGGACGGTCCAACTTCATCCGAATTCGCCCAATGCCCGAAAAGAGCAAATGTCAGAAACGGAACAACAATAACCGCCAGCTGCCAACGTGCTGACGACCGCCACGATGAACTCCGAAACGAACGAGACGCAGGCCGATACCATAGTTCTGACAAACGTGCTATCGAGGACATCCTGCCGAGACTCCATTCTCGTTACCCAACACATCACTTCGAAAACCATCACCACAACCATCAACACAAATTGTGGCCCAGGACGGAGAATCGAGGAAGACAAGTTCTGACGGAAAAGTAAGTAAATTTGTGTAAGTGCGAAGATCGCGGTTGAGGCGAGATTACGAGGACACCGCTTGGCCGCACAGACTGCAAAAGCTGTCTTGAGAACCAACAAGAAGCCCATGTGTGCACGTTCAACCCTCAGAAAACCTCGAGAGATTGTCTGAAGCCGTCACAGAGGCTTCTGGTGCCTGCGGCACACTCCCAGTGCGTGAGCGTGCCACCCAGCGGAATACTAACGCAACGAGCGAACGAACCGCCCGCTCACAAACTTAACCTTCGATTGCATTCTCCGACAATTTCTCCGCTGGTCGCGAGGCGGCCTTGCCGTGATAGGGATAGGTGTCGAACACATTGGATTCCGAGTCGACTCGCGGATCGCCGGTGGATTGCATCCAGTGATCCACGCGAAGCCGGAGTTCGGAGAGCTTTGCCGCATAGACTGACTGTTCGGCAACGTTGTAAATCTGATGTGGGTCCGACTTCAAATCGTACAATTCCTCGGCAGGCCGCTTTTCAAAAATCAATCGTCGAAAGTTTGCGAACTCCGGATCATCCAGATGCACCAGCAGGACGTTGGGACGATCTTCAGCAGCGTTCAGTCGAGTTGTGAGAACTCCGGAACTCAGCGCGACCAATACAAACAGCCAATGGAGTAAGCGATATCTGGCGGTAGACCTTATCATCGAACGTGGACTCACTCGAGTGGATGCATGTGTTTCGCAAGGTGAACTTGTTGCAGGATCCGGCCCAGCCACAATCCAGGATACCGGTCGGTATCTTGGTTGAACGATCTCAGGGTGACATCTTCTTCGCGGGCTGTGCTGGCACAGGTCTTCCGGCCAGCATGGCTTCGAGCATTGGCTTGAGTTGCGCCGCATACACCGCGTAACCAGCGGGTGAAAGGTGAATGTTGTCAGGCGTGTAGAGTTCCTTCTTTAAAGTGCCATCGTCATTCAGGAAATCGTTCGTGAGGTCAAGCACCTGCACCTGCGGATCGCTATCCAGTTTCAAAGTCTTGAGCACTTCGTTGGTCGCTTTGATGTCCTGATAAAAGCGATGGTCCGGCGAGTGGGCAGGGAGAATACTGGCCACGACAATCTTCGCGTCAGAAAACTTGGCTCGCAGATTTTTTACGCACATCTCGATGCCCCTGGCGGCCGGTTCGATCCCGGTTTCCGGCGTGAAGAACATGTTGTTATTGCCGATCATCAGCACGATGGACTTAGGCTGTAGCCCTTCGACTCCGCCGTGGTCAAG
>CAIXQV010000702.1 GCA_903921605.1 uncultured Planctomycetaceae bacterium
GTCGACCGTGTTCCTGGCCATGTCCATGCAATGCGCGCGATGTCACGATCACAAGTATGACCCGATCTCTCAGCGTGACTATTATCAGTTTGCATCGTTCTTCAATAACGTGCCTGACAAAGTTGTTTCCTACAACAAAGCTCGAATGGCTGAACCGCTGTTGAAAGTGCCATCGCCCGAGCAAACGGCTGAATTGCAGAAGATCGAGGCGCGGCTGGTTGAGATTGATCAGGTCCTCAAGGATCGAGCTGCCAATGTTGGCGAAGAATTGAAGGCGTGGGAGGCGTCGCTGACGCCCGAACAGATCGCATCAGCCGGGCCGATTGGTCTTCGCAGTCATCTGCCGCTGGATGAAGCGGAAGGAGAACTGGTCGGCAATCGAGTCATCGCGGAGCAAGGCGGAACCATCAAAGGTAAAGCTCTAAGGAAGCCCGGGCGACTTGGCCAGGCTCTGGAATTCGACGGTTCAAACTATGTCGACGCAGGGCAGATTGGCGACTTCGATAACACCGACAAGTTTTCGATTTCCGTTTGGATTCATCTTGCATCCAATGATATCGGTACCGTGCTTTCAAAGATGGACGACGACAATGCTTATCGCGGTTATGACCTGATGATCGACGGTGGAAAAATCGCCGCACATTTCGTCAGCCACTGGCCTGATAATGCTTTTCGGATTGCTTCGAAGAATCCTGTCAGTCTGAATGAGTGGCATCATTTGGTCGTGACTTACGATGGATCAAAACGCGCTCAGGGCGTTAAGTTGTATGTTGATGGGGTGGCGCAGGAGTTTGACGTCACGACAAACAATGAACTTGCTGGATCGTTGAAGACAGACAAACCGTTTCACATCGGTCGTCGCCACAAGTCGGTGCCATTTAAAGGACTCGTTGACGACGTCCAGATCTATGGCAGTGAACTCAGCTCTGATGACGTTTCTTCTCTCGCCAAAGGAGAAGCGTTTGGTCAACTGGCAGAGTTGCTCAAAACGCCAGCGGCTGAAAGAAGTGCTGAGCAACAACAGCTCCTGGTTCAATACTACGTGAGCCAGGTGGACGCAACAGCCAAAGCTCTTCGTACAGAACGATTAGAATTACCAAAACGCCGTGCGGAGATCGAGAACGAAATTCCTGCCACGATGGTGATGTCAGAACCCTCAGAGCCACGGCCGGCATTTATCCTGAAGCGTGGCCAGTACGATCAGCGAGGCGACCAGGTTGAGTCTGAGTTTCCTCAAGCACTTAGCGATTCCGTGTCTGCAGTGGCCGAGGAAGCGACGAACAAAAAGACACGTCTCGATCTGGCTCGTTGGCTGACGGATCCTAAGCACCCGTTGACGGCTCGTGTGGCCGTGAATCGGTGGTGGGAGATGTTATTTGGCATGGGGCTGGTCGAAACGTCGGAAGACTTCGGTAGCCAGGGAGCATTCCCCAGCCATCCAGAACTGCTCGACTGGCTGGCGACTGAGTTGATTGCACAAAAATGGGATCAGCGAGCGATCCTGCGAGAGATCGTGTTGTCGGCCACGTATCGTCAGTCATCGAATGTGACTCCGGAACTGCTACAGAAGGATCCTCGCAATACATTGCTGGCGCGCGGACCCCGTTATCGACTTCCTGCAGAAACAGTCCGTGATCAGGCGTTGTTCGTCAGCGGTTTGTTCAGCCCGCGTATTGGTGGTCCCAGCGTTCGTCCTTATCAACCGGAA
>CAIXQV010000703.1 GCA_903921605.1 uncultured Planctomycetaceae bacterium
GACTGGCTGTTTATCGATGGCGAACACGGACCGCTCACAACTCCCGATATTCTTGGCATTCTTCAGGCTGTCAGTCACCGCGTGGCCTGCATCGTCCGTGTTCCGATCTGCGATGAAGCAGAAATCAAGAAGGTACTGGACCTTGGAGCACAGGGGGTCATCGTGCCTCAGGTCAACACCGCCGAACAGGCGGCTGACGTGGTGCGGTTTGCTCGATATGCACCTGCCGGAGGCCGCGGTGTCGGCTTGGCACGAGCTCACGGTTATGGTTTTCGCTTTGCCGACTACGTCGCATCAGCCAACGACGATGTCTTGGTAATCGTGCAGGCAGAGCATAAAACGGCAGTCGAAAACATTGGATCGATTGTTAAAGTGCCGGGTGTCGACTGCGTATTGCTCGGGCCTTACGATCTCTCGGCCAGCTATAACAAGATGGGACAGATTTCTGATCCGGAGGTCCTTGCAGGCATTGCGAAGATCACAGCAACATGCCGGTCAGCGTCTATTCCGCTCGGTTACTTCGGTGTGAATGCTGAAGCCGTGGCTCCCTATGCGGCGCAGGGATATACGTTGCTCGTTGCTGGAGTTGATGTCCTGTTTCTGGGTAATGGGGCGAGAAAAATCCTGAAGGATATGCAGGCTTACGAAAAGCCCGTGAAATAATCCGCTGCGCAAAGCAGGTGGTACAAAGGCATCGAATCAACTGGTCATGAAGGATGGAGTAACCATTGTTCGGGCGAATGATTTGCATTTGTCGTCGAGGTCACTTACCGTCCCCAAGGCGTTCCAGATACCCCTCCCCCACCAGTGACACATGGAGACCCTCAATGACCTTGCGATTGATGCTGTTTTCACTGATTTGTGTAGCAACCGTTGTTGTGTTTGGAACGGCCGAGCTTTCAGCCTCGGTAGAAGCATCTGAGAGTCCCTTGACGTTGTCTTCCGTCAATTATGACGCCGTGCTGACTTTGGCTCAGGATGATTCTGACAACTCGGGCGGAACACGCATTCGAGGTCGATCCGTAGGAAAACTGATCGGCCTGGCAGTTGCCGTTGTGATTGGGATCGGCAGTTTCATCATGAAGATGTTTCGCGGCGAGAAATAAATGATTGTGGAACCATCACCAACCGAAACACACCGACTTGTCCGAGCCGCTCGACGCGCGGGGAAGTCGGTCGGTTGCGTTCCGACCATGGGCGCGCTGCATGCGGGTCATGTGAGTCTGATCGAGCGAGCTCGCAAAGAATGCGATTTTGTCGTGGGCACGATCTTTGTGAACCCCACCCAATTCGGGCCGAATGAAGATTTCAGTAAGTACCCCAGAACGCTGGAAAGTGATCTGGAAATGTGTCGGGAGGCTGGGGCTGACTTGGTCTTTACGCCGCGGACTTCGTCCATGTATTCACCGCTGGCTCAAACCATTGTACGAGTCGATCGGCTCGCTTCCGTTCTGGAAGGCGCTCATCGGCCGGGCCACTTTGATGGCGTCTCAACCGTCGTCACCAAATTGTTCAATATCACGGAACCTGATCGTGCCTACTTTGGGCAGAAGGATTTTCAGCAGCAGCTCATCATTCGACAGATGGTCGAAGATCTGAACCAGCCCGTTGAAATTGTCACCTGCCCCATCATTCGAGAATCTGATGGACTGGCGATGAGCAGTCGCAATCGATACCTATCCCCGGATGACCGTCAGCGAGCCGGTCTGTTGTCACAAGCCCTGCGGAAGGCAAAGCAGTTGGCACAGGAGACATCTCTTGTTCCGCCTGAGATTTCCGCCGCCATGATCGACGTACTTCGCTCAGTCGACGGTATTGAATTGCAGTATGCTGTGATTGCCGATGGAAAAACACTCGCTCTGTTGACCGAGCGCATGGAACCGGCTGTGGCATTGATCGCCGCAAAGGTGGGGACTACGCGTCTGATTGACAATGAGATCCTGCATTTTTGCTGACGGCAGCCCACTGTACCTCAATCGCTGAAAAAACCCGCGTTTCGTAGATCACCGGGCTTCCGCTATGATCCGCCCGAAGGCTCGTTGAATGAAAAACGAGTGACACCGGCCTGGCCGTTTTCTCGGCCGATTTTAATGCGATTTGTCCTATGCGCACGGTCCTCCTGCGATTCCTGTTCAAAGATCTCTGGCAATGGCAGTCGGTTGGCAACGAACTGCATGTTGGCATGGCGTGGCTGATCCTGGTCTGGCTGCTGATCACATGCGTTTCCTTTGTGCTGCTGTACCGCAGTACTCTCAATCTGAAGGAATCAATCGCATCGGCTGGCTTCTGGCTTTTCGTCCCGATCGTGCTTTTGGGGCTCGCGATTCTGCGTCCGAACATTGGCATCATTCACAGTGGAATCCCTGTCTTCGGCTATGGCTTCATGATGTTTGTAGGCTTTTCGACGGCCACATGGCTGGCGTCGCGACGAGTCCTCAAGATCGGACAACCGCCGGAGGTCATCTGGGACATGATGATGTGGGCACTGATTCCGGGACTAATCGGTGCCCGTGTTTACTATCTTGTGCGGCACGGAAGTCCCGCGATGGCTCAAGCTCAGGGCCTGCAGAAACTTATTGCCTCCGTCGCGTTGTGGGACGGCGGCATCGTGTTTTACGGCGGCGTCATCGGGGGAATCATTGGCGTTACGCTTTTCTGCCTTCGCCGAAAGATCAGGCCACTCGCCATGTTTGATGTTCTTGCTCCGTCGTTGCTGATCGGTGAAGGTTTTGGACGAATCGGCTGTTTCCTTTACGGCTGTTGCTACGGCAAGGCCTGCGAGCAACCATGGGCCGTCAGATTTCCTCCAGACAGCTTGACCTTCAAGAAACTTGTTGAGAATGGCGTGATCGGTCAGGACGCCACAGAAACAATCTCGCTGCATCCCACGCAGATTTACAGCTCCGTGGCAGCTTTCGTGTTCGCCGGGATCCTCGCCTGGTTTTTCCGTCGTCGCCCGTTTGACGGTGCAGTGATGTGCCTGACATCGATCCTGTATCCGATTAGTCGATACGTTCTGGAAACGCTTCGTGGCGATATCGACCCCGGCGCGCTGGGACTGAAAGATGCACAGATGATGAGCATTGGCCTGATGATTACAGGAATCATCGGAATGTACTATCTTTCGCGGCATCCAAAATTAACGTTGGCAAGCCCGGATAAGCCGCTTCCGACAACAGGTCGCGCCTGAACAGGTCGCTTCAAAGTAGTGCTCGAAAAAGGGGTCAGCAGACTCGGTGGACAGCTCTTCAGACCTGCAACTCATCACGATGACTCTGCAGGGAAATCCGCGCGCGTTTGATGACCTCGTGAGGCGTTATCAGGATCGGCTGGTTCATAGTCTTGAACATGTGCTGAACTCCCGCGAAGACGCACTGGATGTGGCTCAGCAGGCGTTTGTTCTGGCCTGGCAGAAACTGAGTTCATTCCGAGGCGATTCAGGGTTCTATTCGTGGCTCTACCGCATCGCCCGAAACGTTGCGATCAGCCGTGCTCGACGTCAGCACATCAGCGCCGGGTCTCTGGATCACATGCACGAAGCTTCGGCGTTTGAACCCGCGGATCCCAGCCAGCAGAATGCTCCCGGGCATGCGATGGAACAGGCAGAACAGGTTCGCCTTGTTCAAGAAGCATTGAAAAAAATTGCAGACGAATTTCGCCAGCCGCTGGTTCTTAAAGAGATCGATGGTTTCTCCTATGAAGAGATTGGCGAAATTCTCGACATCCCGCTTGGCACCGTCCGCAGTCGGATCTTTCGAGGCCGTCAGGAACTGATCGAACGCCTGCAGAGAGTGATGAAGGATGAGTGATTCGCCACGATCGCTTGTCTCTTCCGAAACCAACGGTCACGAATCACAGCCGCAAATTGTTCTACGGCGACTACCAGGCTGCCTGCGATTAACTCGATGGCGAGTTTTATGGCTGGCTGGCGTGGTCATGTTTGTGTGGGTGACCGCGTCAATTTGGCTCTATCGGGAAATGCTCATTGAGTTTAGCCCGGAAACACTCGAATTCAGAACGAGAATTCGTTTCGTTCTGCTTGGGACTTCTATCTCGTTTCTTAGCACTGACTTCGACAGCTCACAACAGCCGAATGATCACAGGTCTCTGCTCAACTTTCTGCTTGAGTCCGGCTATTGGAGAAGAGAACCAACAGCCGCCCGCTGGATTTTGGTTCGTCATTCCTGGGCCTATGGAACTACCGACAACCGTTTCTACAAATATGTTGGATGGGACAGCGGCAACTTCTATGACTCATGGATCGCCCGTGGACTCTATTATGGCAATCGCACGGGACAGTGTTTCTGGATTGCGTGGTCGAAGAAATTCCCTGACGAAGCAAAGGCTCTCTGGCCGTCGATTCAGGAGCATCTTCGCGCCGAATTAGAGCCTACTGATCGACGACTGATACAGCCCCTCAACGAAGCATTTGCAAGTTTGGATAATCAGAACCGAATGCTCCTGACATTTGAGGCAATGTGGCGAGATGGCGGTTGGAAACGAGGTGGAATGTCCCAACCAAGGTTCTCAATCGAGTTTTGATTGGCAATCAGCTCGAAAGTCCCCTCACGCTCAGCGTTAACCCACTCTACTCAATGTCTATCGAACGTGAGTTTCTCGTACCGAAGGGGCATCGCGTCTTTCCTGAAAAACTCTGGGCAGAAATCCTTAAAGATCTTCGCGTAGCGAACGATCCGCTTGTTGAATCCATCGGCGATAAACTACGCACGAAGCGTGAGGCCTTCCCGGAAGATGACGTTTCCGGACATCAGGAGGCGAGTATGTCGGTCGATTATTGCGACAGAGTGAAGCCTATTCGTGAGCAGACAAAACCGGCCTCGGATGGCTGACGCCATGCCGCTCGCCGGTGAGTTGTGGAATGGAACTACTGTGCAGGCACCCAGGGATTCCAGCTCGCGTGGTACATGGCTTTCGGCACACTGGCTTGAAGTATCTGATCAGCGATGGCATCTGCTGCAGAAACCTTTGAACCGATAAGAGCGTCGACAAGGCCCGGTGTTGAGCGATACTCGAAGGCATCGTAGCTGGTGAGTTGCAGTTGCTTCGCCAGCGCGGACACGGCGTCTTCTGTGTAGCCGATCTCATCGACCAGATGATTCTCGAGAGCCTGATTGGCGGTGTAGATCTGACCGGTCGCAAGCTTGCGAATCGCGGCATCATCAAGCTCACTGCGGCCGGCATCGATCACAGAAACAAAGCGATCAAACGCATCCTGCATGATGGCTCCCCAGACTTGTGTCTCTTGTTCCGTCATATCTCGAAATGGATTGAGCGTGTCTTTCAGTGGACCAGTCACAAGCGGTTCTGATTTGACGCCAATCTTTTGGACAAGTTCTGTAGCGTTATAACGAGGGATGATAACGCCGATGGATCCAGTCCATGTCGTGGGCTCAGCGAAAATGCGGCCCTGTTCACCAATCCCCATCGAGATGTAATAACCTCCTGACGCCGCGATGCGCTTCATCGAAACGTAGACCGGTTTGGCCTTGGACAGCTCCTGGATCTTCCGCAGCAATTGATGGCTGTCCGCCACGAATCCACCTGGGCTATCGATCACCATCACAACGCCTTTGATCGTCTCATCTTCCGTCGCGCGTTTGATCTGTTTCAGCCAGCGTTCGGTAAAGGGCGGACTGATGGTGCCTTCGAAGTTGATGATCGCAATGCGATCTTTGGCACCGCTGTCACCAGAAAAATGTTGTTCCGGAATCCCGGGAGGGGAATACGACAGTGGGTCCAGAATGAACCAGAGGTTCAGGATGATTGAAACCAGCAGCAGCCCAAGAACAATTCGTCGGAGCCAACGTTTTCCCGAGTTTTCCGGCGATGTGTCAACTCGAACAAAGACCGTTGAACCACTGACTGAAGCCGTTTCGCCGGCTCGAACTACTTTTTCCTGTGTCATCGCGATCTATTCACCTTGAAGACCGGCAGAGGCTGCCGAATACATCCCTCACTTGCACGAACATCTGCACACTGTGTGAAAAGAGGAGGCCTGCATCAAGTCTACTGATGATTCTGGTTGTAGGTATCGTAGCCATCCTGTCTGTCCTAACGTCATCAAAACCGGACCAACTGGAACGACCTGACTTTTCGGAACCGTCGATAGACAAGGCGGTGGCTTATTGACTGGAGCAATTCCGGGCGAGTCACTCAATCGTCATGAAAGCAA
>CAIXQV010000704.1 GCA_903921605.1 uncultured Planctomycetaceae bacterium
GCATCGACCGGGCCGTGGCGCAGCACATTGCCACCAAAGTCCAGGACGAGACAGTTCTGCTTTCCCGGAGCCAGCCGGAATCCGCGACCCACCATCTGATAGTAGAGTCCCGGCGACATGGTAGGACGAAGGAGGACGACACAGTCCACGTTCGGAGCATCGAAGCCGGTGGTCAGTACGTTGACATTGCACAGGAATCGCAGCTCGCCGGATTTGAAGCGTTCGAGCAGGAGGTCACGAGCGGTCGTGAGAGTTTCGCCAGTGACGAACCCGCACTCGACGCCATGCTGCTTCTTCAGCGTCTCCACCACGTGCTGGCCGTGACGCACACCTGAAGCAAAGATCAGCACAGACTTGCGGTCTCCGGCATGCTGCATCGTTTCACGGCAGGCGGCTTCGACCAGCTGCGGCTCGTCCATCAGCGATTCGAGCAGCCCGGGCACGAACTCGCCACCACGAACCTGCACATTGCTGGTGTCGATTTTGTCTCGACCCGCTTTCGTGATCAGCGGCGACAGGAATCCCTGGACGATCAGTTCGCGAACACCGACCTCGTAACACACGTGATTCAGAAAGTGGTCGGGCGTGCAAATCAAGCCGGACTTCAGACGAAACGGAGTCGCCGTGAATCCAATAATCCGGAGGTGCGGGCACACGATCTTGGCATCGGCCAGAAACTGGCGATACATGCCTTCGCCTTCGACGGCGATCATGTGAGCTTCGTCAACCAGAATCAGATCGAACGGCCCAAGGTCGCAGGCGCGTTTGTAGATCGACTGGATCCCGGCCACGATCACCGGCGCCTTGGTTTCGCGTTTTCGCAGTCCGGCCGAATAGATGCCGAACTTGACGTCAGGACAGACCTGCTGGAGTTTCTCGGCCGACTGTTCGAGCAACTCTTTAACATGGGCAAGGATCAGGACGCGTCCCTGCCAGTTCTTAACGGCATCTCGACAGATGGTCGCCATCACGGGCGTCTTGCCGCCGCCAGTGGGAATCACCACGCACGGATTGTCATCCCGGGTTCGCAGGTGTTCATAGACGGAAGCAACAGCCTCTTCCTGATAGGGGCGCAGCGTGATCACGGGTGAAAACCTTGGTCGGGAGTTTTGTTGTTGAATAACATGGACCGAACACGTACACTTTATGCATACAGATACGTACAAGGAGCATCTGCCATGAAAAAACTGACTCTCAGCGCCGAGCCTGACGTGATTGCAGAGGCACACCGCCTTGCGGAACTCCAGGGGACAAGTGTTTCGGCCATGTTTTCCAGGATTGTTCGGTTGCTGTCCCAGCGCGACCGTGAGCGACCTCGAATTGGCCCCGGAGCAAAGAAAGCTTCCGGACTGATCCAGTTGCCGGAAGGCAATTCCGATCGTGATGTGCTCGAAGAGGCTCTTGCAGAGAAGTACGAGCTCTGAACATGAAGGTCTTTTTCGATACAAATATTTTGATCGACGTGCTGGCGAATCGGCAGCCGTTCTATGAGGACTCGGCCGCGCTGTGGACGCTCTCGGAACGGCGGACGATCACTGGGCTTGTGTCGGTTCTGACATTTACGAATACGTTCTACATTGTGCGACGTCTTACGGACTTGAAAACAGCGAGACGTGCGCTCACGCTGATTCGTGATGCGTTTACACCGGTGGCTTGTGATGGCGACATCATCAATCAGGCGATTGCATCGCGATTCGGTGACTTCGAAGATGCGGTTCAGTACATGAGCGCGACTCAGATCGGAGCGGATTGCCTTGTCAGTCGAAATGTCAGTCATTTTCCAGCTTCCGGTGCTTGTCCTGTCCTGACGCCTGCCGAGTTTCTGGCAGCGCATTCGTTTGAGTCATAGAGTTCTCTGCTTCAGTGATCCGGACTCGAGTTCGGCCATCGATAACGGGTTCCAGCTTCCGAATTGTGAGCTCCACAATCTGACTGTCGTCGCGGTAGACGCCTGCAGCCTCCAGTGCATCTAGTAGGCTCTTCATGAGATTGTCGATGTCACGTCGGCGACGGTCCGGCGGAAAGACATCGACCTCAACGATCAATGGCCCTTCCAAGGGATGAAGCCGTCTCAGTGCCAGGAGCGAGCACACGCTTTCGCGAAATGCTCGCCCCTGACGACTGATGAGCGTCCTTGCTCCAACCCGCCGCCAGTAATGATTGACTGACGGCGGGTACGGCAGATCGAACTGCAGTTTCATGACCGCTTCCACGGTGCGACGC
>CAIXQV010000705.1 GCA_903921605.1 uncultured Planctomycetaceae bacterium
CGCGGAAAGACAATCTTTTGAGAATTTACAAATGACTCCCACTTCAGCGGAACTTCAGACACGTACGTCGAGCGTTGAAGAAGCACGGCAGACCTATCACCGACAGAAATCTGCAAGGGCCACCAACGCAGCAGTTCAGCAGCCAATATCTCTCGCGCGGCATCACGTCGCCATCGAAAACTCAACTGATGATCTGGCGTCTCTGGATTCGAATCTGCGGAAGCAATCGCTTCCAGCCTATACTCGCCCAGTTCCACCTTAGTTCCTGCTTGCGTCGCGCGGACTAACCAGGTTCTGTCTGCATCCGGTGATCGCAAGAGTTCCAATTGCGTCAGACTATCTTCGAACAACGCTTCCGCTGCGTCGCAAAGTGATAGTTCGACCTCAAGTCCCTGGGTGCGTAGAGGAAGCGGTTCTGAGAGCAAGTTCTCTTCGGGCGAGGGCAATTCAAACAGCCATTGTCCATAACTGTCGTGAAATGCCTGATTAGTCCTGATAAAACTGAAAGGACTATCCTCCCCGATTGCGGCATCACGTGCAGCGTTTTTCTGAGCCTCCATGGCTTCCTGACGAAGACGCTCGGCCTGTTGATCGGCCGCCAGTTTGTCGGCCCCCATTCTCTCGTCGCTTGTTTTCCTTTTCGCAGCTTCCTCTGCAGTCAGTTTCGCCTGACGTTCTCGTTCTTCCTGATCGCGGCGTTTTTCCTCTGCTTGCTCACGGGCGAGTGTCGCTTCGTTTTCAGAGTTCGTCGGTAGCGTATCCTGAGGGACTGTTTGGCTGACCAGATCTGCAAACGGATCCTTGACGTTGTTTGATCTAATTGTCAAAGCAGCTCCCAGAGCCGCGACGGAAATGACGAAGAGTACGGCCCCGCCCCCAATGAGTTGCTTCTTCGAGAGGCGAGATATCGCACTGCTGCTGGATGCGACAGGCCGCGGCGCTGCCGCCGAAGTGCTGCTGGATTCGCCGAGCGATTGTGTGATTTTTCCCGGTTTACCGGACGCAGAACGAGCTGTCACATCTGTGTTCGGAATCAGCACGATGCTGCGGCATTGCGGGCCGGGACATCGAACTTTCTGGCCCCGCATCTCGTCACCTATGCGAAAACGGTTATGGCAGGCGGGGCAGCGGAAGGTTATCGTCATAGCAGTTCTTTCACGATTATCGAGGCCACATTGGTCCCGACAGAACACAGTTGCCTGTATCATCCAGCGTTAAGGAAGAACGATGGTTATTGCATCAATCCATGATTTTTCAGCCAGAGACATTGCGGGGGTGGGCAACGCCTCGGCTAAGCTATGGAAACCTAAAGTACCTCACCTATGGTAACATGTGCGATCCACTTTCGAAGATACGAAAGTCGACCATTACGACGATCCTCGTTTTTTCCAATCATGTGAAGTTTTCAATGCCCGGTACGGATTTGAAACGAGTCTGGTTTTACAAACATCGCAAAGGCGTGTTAGGGCCAGTCAACAGCGACGAACTCCGATTCCTTGCGATTCAGCAGAAAGTGCAACCCGAAACACTCGTTCGCGCCGACGGGTCGGATGAATGGATCGAGTATTCTCAGTCGCCCGTTCCCGTTGTAACTCAGGCAAAAATTTCTCCTGGAAACGCGATGGTGGGCGATTCCCCGGTCGCCTCAGATATTGTTTCACCCAAGCCGATTGAGGCGCAGCCCACGGCAGACAGTTCTTCGGTACCTCCCCAAGTCGATGTGGCTTCTGACGAGAAACGCCTGTGGATTGTGTCTGTTGTTGCAGTCCTTGCCCTGATTCTCCTAGCTGCATTATTGAGTTCTCTCTGGCGGCGAGACTCAACACGCGGTCAAGTCGCGGGTAAAGTCTCTTCGACCCACGATGGGGCAACGGGCGACGATCTGGACACGTCAGCAGGAGGAACATCATTAGAACACAGCGGCGCCGGAGACTTGCCCGTTGATCTGCCGGTAGAATCATCGACCTCGCAGAAGACTGATGACAAAGCCGTACCGTCGCAGGAGTCACCAGAGACATCTCCGATGGATGCAAATCCCGGTGATGAATCACAAAATGAAGAAACGGCGAGGGCCGACCACGATGTAGCCATGGTCGAAGAGGACGATGCCGCCAGCGCCGTTGCTGGCGAGGAGACTGCGTTGGGGCTGAATCCGGATCGCTTCGGTGTCGCACTCGTGCCAAAAGTAGAAGCGAAGCCTCGTGAGAAAAGTGCTAAGCCGAAGGCCAGTCGAGCCGCCCTGCAACAATCCAATCTGAGCGCTCGCAACGGCGAAGGACGGAAGCGGGCTGTTGAGGATTCCGGCGGAACTTTGGACAGCGAAAAGGCTGTGGCGCGTGCATTGGAGTGGCTCCGCAGGATTCAACGCAGCGATGGATCGTGGGATTTTGAGGACGTCGGTGAAGACGCGCAGCCAGGATCGTTGAGTTCTCCTCTCGGGGCAACCGCGATGGCGACCTTGTGTTTTCTGGGATCAGGCAGCACGACTCGCACAGGCCCTGACAAGGAACTCGTCAAACGAGCATTTGATTTCATGATCAGTCAGGAGGGCGCCGAGGTTCAGGGAACGGACTCGATGTACGTTCACGCGCTCGTCACTCTGTGCCTGACAGAACTGGTAACAATGGAGCCAGATGAGAAGATCTTCCTTAAGCATGCGGTCAATGCTGTGAGATACATTGAGCGAGCACAGGACCCTGTCGGCGGTGGCTGGAGATACACGTTTCAGTCGCCCGGTGATACTTCGGTAACCGGCTGGGATGTGATGGCGCTCCAAAGCGGACAATCGGGCCGAATCGAAGTCGATCCGGCTGTCGTTAACAGGGCTCAAGGTTTTCTTGATTCTGTTTCCGACAGTGGTGGCGCAACATATGCCTATACGCCAGGCAGTCCGACAACTCCCAGCATGACTGCGGTCGGACTTCTCTGTCGCATGTATTTGGGATGGCCTCAGGACAGTGAACCATTGCAGGAAGGAATGCATCGACTTTCGACGATTGGCGTGAGCCGGGCGGATATGTACTACAATTATTATGCCACAATCGCGCTGCACCACTATGGCGGAGCAGAGTGGGAAAAATGGAACGCGACGATGCGCGATCAGCTTGTGATGACGCAATTGACTGAAGGCAAAGCCGCCGGGAGCTGGCAGGTGACCGATCCGCACGGCGGTTCAGGCGGCCAGATCTATCAGACCTGTTTGTCGGTCCTGACGTTGGAAGTGTATTACAGGTATTTGCCGCTCTATCGCTGAGAAAGAAGCTCGAAGGGCATTACTATCAACTCGGAGACGTCGTGCCCGTCCAAGATGACTCGTGCAGGAGTTCGCCGGTATTTGTCGGTGCTTGTGGCGCGTAGACTCTTATACCGCATGGCCCAACTGTTGGGGAGCAGGCCAATCCAGCTGAGCCGAACCAGACGTTCAACAACTAACCGCAACGACCACGATCAGACGCCAACGCACAGAATGCGATTCCACTGGCGGGCCCGATCCGGGACCATGCGAACGACCAGGGAGATAGGGCATGGCCCAAACAAAAGCATTGAATTGTCGCATGCGGCAGACTAAGGACTGTCAGAAACCCTACGTGCTGTATACAACGTTTGGCAAGGGATTCTCATCTCACACCTGTAGTTGAATCCATCGGTCACAGCATGTACC
>CAIXQV010000706.1 GCA_903921605.1 uncultured Planctomycetaceae bacterium
GCGAATTGGATTTCTTCTCAGCTCCATTGGAGAACTCACCATGATACCGGTCGCTATGACGATCGCCGGTTCCGATCCGTCCGGCGGAGCGGGGATTCAAGCCGATTTGAAAACGTTCCATCAGCACGGCGTGTATGGCACAAGCATTGTTACGCTGCTGACTGTACAGAATACACAGTCTGTTTCCGCCATCGAGATTCTGGACAGCAACTTCGTTCTTGCGCAGCTCGACGCTGTTTTGGGCGATATCCCAGCGCAGGCCGCCAAGATCGGAGCATTGGGCAGTGTGGCAAACATCGAGGCACTCGCCGAGAGAGCAAACTCGTTTTCGTTTCCGCTCGTTCTCGATCCTGTCATGGTCAGTAAACATGGCCACTCACTCATCGATGAGCACGCCATCAAAGTGCTTATCACGAAACTCTTGCCCACTGCGTTTCTCGTCACACCCAATCTTCCCGAAGCGTCGAGACTTGCCGCGATGGAAGTCAACGACGTGCGCACGATGGAAAAGGCAGCTGAGGTCATCGCTCGGCACGGCGTGAAGCACGTGCTCGTCAAAGGCGGACATCTCGGTCGCGATGCTGTTGATGTATTGTGGACTGATGGCCAGGCGATCAGACTTCGAGGCGAACGAATCGATACGCACCACACGCATGGCACCGGTTGTGTTCTTTCCGCTGCGATCACAGCGCGTCTTGCCCGCGGCGAAGACGTCCTGACGGCAGTGACGGCGTCCAAACGATTTATCACGGAGGCGATCCGAACCAACCCTTGCCTTGGCCACGGATACGGCCCGGTTAACATGTTTGCGATTGTGCCGGGTCGTGAACCAAAGCCCCAATGAGAACAGTCCCGGAATTTGCACTATTATGCGAGTTGGAGGCCATGACAGTCGACAATCGCTTTAGTCGGCAGTTGTCCGGTCATTCCCGGCCCTGCAGCTTTCGTCGCCAGATTGATCGTCTCGGTTTTTCACTGATGACGGCGGCACCGGTTGCTCAGCGGCGGTGCTGAAGGAATCACTCGGAAAGTGACGGCTGCTTTCAAGCGGTAGTCGGTCTCAGCAGTCGGATGAAAACCCACGCCCCGGAACCATCCCTGGATCCTTCAACAAGCACAGCCGCATTAAGGAATTCCATTTATGTTACGCCTGTGCCCTGATCGCCCGCTGCCGCCGTATTCTTACGTCCCAGGACGAATGCCCCATCCGATCAGTCATCCGGCCGGACACAGCTATCAGCAGCATGAGATCTCATCGGGCGAAGTGTCTCAGAGTTCTCCCGCGACGCTCCGTCTGGTTTCCGAATGGCGGAAGTGCCGCGAGTATCTCTTCGGCATCGACCTGTTCAACCACGGATTCTATTGGGAAGCTCACGAAACCTGGGAGCAGCTCTGGATTGCGTGCGGTCGATCCGGCAGGGAAGCCGATTTTCTTAAGGGTCTGATCAAGCTGGCTGCTGCCGGTGTCAAGGTTCGTGAAGGTCGCCCGATCGGCGTTCAACGACACGCCTCGCGTGCACGTGAACTTTTTCAATTGGTATCTGAGAAGAGGATCGACGGACTCACTGATTACCTGGGCGGTCTGGATCTGCGTGCGCTATGTGATGAGGCTGAGCAGATCTCCAAAAACGCCAACAGTATCATTGATGATTCCGACGATCTGTTGACGGCTGCCTTCAGGCTAAAACTTTTTCCCGAAGACTTCGAATGAGCACCTGATGTACACGCGAGGTAATCGTGCAGCACAAGGATACGAGTTCGATCATCGACGGATTTTTGTGCCGTCAGAATCCTGCAGTTTTGCAGCTGCAATCTGAGGTATACATTCGCCGAGAAAGATCCCCGCCAACGATTGCCACTTGTTCTTCACAACTCGAAACACCGGGATGTGATACAGGAAACCGCTCCGGTGAGACCGAGACGACTTTGCCTCCAGCCGTTCACATTGATCGAAGCTACTTCGTCTGAAACAGCTCGCTCGCCACGATGCAGTTGATTATGGTCGCCAA
>CAIXQV010000707.1 GCA_903921605.1 uncultured Planctomycetaceae bacterium
CGTCTGAGACGACTGAGAATCAGGCAGCGGGCGCGGTTGTTTCAAACGTCAGCATCACAAGCGTGACAATTGGTGGCTCACTCTTCGGTGGCGCGGGCGCTTTCAGCGGACTGGTTTACGCACCAGGCAATCTGGGGGCTGTCAGCATTAAGGGGAATGTTCGCGGTGCCACCGGTCAAAACAGTGGCTTCATTCGCTCCGAAAACGGCGGGATCGCAAGTGTCACCATCGGGGGATCGCTTCTTGGTGGAGAAGGCGATGCATCGGGACTCGTCGTCTCACGTTTGGATATAGGGCCGGTGGCCATCACAGGCAATATTGTTGGAAACGCAACTGGCAGCGGTCGAGTTGTCAGCGGTTTCGGCAATCTGGGCAGTGTCACGATCGGCGGGTCCCTGATCGGTGGTAACGGACTCTTCAGTGGATCAGTTTTTGCCGAGGACGGTGGTGTCGCGAGTGTCACCATTGGCGGGTCACTGCTTGGCGGCGCCAGTGGATTTACCGGAGCGATCCAGACCGCGAAGAATCTGGGGCCGGTCACGATCAAAGGGGATCTGGCAGGAGGTTCAGAAGGACAAAGTGGCTTGATCCTCTCTACGGGCAGCCTTGCAAGCATCACAATCGGCGGATCGCTGATTGGTGGAAACCTGGACGGAGCTGGCGTCGTTGTGGCCATAAAGGACATTGGGGCGGTCACGGTAGCGGGTGATGTACTTGGTGGCAGTGGAGTGAGCACCGGTTCTATTCAATCCATTGAAGGCAAGATTGGAAACGTAACAATCGGCGGGCCGTTGGTTGGCGGATCGTTGATTGGCGGTTCGGGAGTCGACAGTGGCAGGGTTGCTTCCGCGTTAACCGTTGGAATCGTGAAGGTTACGGGCAATGTTCAGGGCGGCAGTGCAGCAGGCAGTGGCCAGATCTTCGCCAGTGGCGCCGTGACAAGCCTTACGATCGGCGGATCGCTCATCGGGGGCGGCGGCAACGATAGTGGAAGGGTTCGTTCAAACGCGGCAATGGGCGCCGTCATCGTGACAGGCAGCATCCGAGGCGGAAGTGCAACAAACAGCGGTCAGATTCTCGTCAGTGGCGCCATGACAAGTCTTACGATCGGCGGATCGCTCATCGGAGGCGGGGGCAATGAAAGTGGAAAGGTTGTTTCAGGCGCGGCAATGGGCCCCGTCATTGTGACAGGCAGCATCCGAGGCGGAAGTGCAACAAACAGCGGTCAGATTTTCGGCAATGGCGGAATGGCAAGTGTGACGATTGGCGGATCGCTCATCGGAGGCGGGGGCAACGGTAGTGGAAAGGTCGTCTCAAGCGTGGCCATGGGTGCCGTTAGCGTCGCTGGTGATGTGCGCGGCAGCAGTGGTCCTGGAGGCGGCACTGTTTTCGCCAGTGGAGCGTTGGCAAGTGTCACGATAGGAGGATCACTCACCGGGAACAGTGGAAGCGATAGTGGCAGTGTCCAGTCAGGATTGTCTATAGGTGCGGTCAAGATCACGGGTGACGTCAGAGGGGGCCGCGCGTCCAACAGTGGGCAAGTCCGAACCAATGGGGGAATTGCAAGCGTGACCGTCGGCGGTTCGGTGATTGGCAGCACGGGTTCGGGCAGCGGCTTGATCTTTTCCCAGGCTGACATGGGGCCAGTGGTGATTACGGGCAACGTTCAGGGAGGTTCGTTCAATGCCGTTCAGAACCTTCAGGCGACTGGCGCGATAATGAGCAATGGTAAGCTGGCAAGCGTTACGATCGGCGGTTCACTGATGGGTGGCAGCGGTCCAAACAGCGGTTTAGTGAATTCTGTCTCCGACATGGGGGCCGTGAATGTCACTGGTGACGTGCGAGGCGGCGGCGGACTCTTTAGCGGAACGATCAAGACAGAAGGAACGTCGACGTCGGGGGCGAATCTGACCAGTGTCACGATTGGTGGCTCGTTGATTGGGGGCACGGCCAGCTTGAACAGTGGAACCATCCTCGCTGCCGGGGACATAACAACGGTCACGATCAATGGAAACATTCGCGGCGGGTCAGCGACCGGAGCTGCGAGCTTGACGCGCAGTGGCTATGTTCAGGCGCTTCGAGTCGGCACACTGACGATTGGTGGTTCCATTATCGCCGGAACGGACGCCACGTCGGGAACCTTCAGTGAGAACGGAGCCATCAGCGTCACCAATGACATCGGAGTCGCCACGATCAAGGGCAGCCTGATCGGCAACGCGACGCACAGTGTGGTCATCATGGCTCGTGGTCAGCGCGTGCCCACAGCAACGACGGACCTTGCGATTGGCCAGCTGACCGTCAACGGGCGTGTCGAGTTTTCCCGAATCCTGGCCGGATATGATATCTTTGGAACAGCGAGAAACGCCGACGCCCAGATCGGTCCAGTCATCGTGGGCCATGACTGGATCGCCAGCAACCTGGTCGCGGGAGCTGTGGCAGGTGCTGACGGCAGATTCGGAACTCAAGACGACGTAAGGATGCCCGGCACGAACGGCGTTAACGGCTTCAAAGACGTGGCAACCCTGGCCTCAAGGATCACGAGCGTGACCATTGGCGGTCAGGCCTTTGGTACCTCGGCGAGCGGCGATAACTACGGAATCGTCGCGCAGAATGTGGGCAGCCTCAGTCTGAAGGGCGGTTTGACGACGATCCCGCTGGTGGCGGGCAATGGCAACGACAGCGTTCTCATCGGTTTGTTCGGCGACTTCCGCTTGCGTGAGATCCTGTAGCATGTGACAAAGCCGTCTTGGCAGCTACGGCAATAGCATAACGTACTCTGTGTACCGTCGCGCCCGAGGCGGTAAGAGTACGGTTGTCTCGCTGACGACGTCAGTCTACCGCTCGCCGAAACCCAGTCCCGGCGAGCGGCAGGGCGATTTTGGATTGCAGATTGCAGATTGCAGATTGCAGATTGCAGATTGCAGATTGCAGATTGCAGATCTGCGTTCAATCGAAAATCTCCAATTTAAAATCCAAAATCGCAAACTGGCGAGCGGCAGGGCGTCGTGGGGATTTTCGATTTTCGATTTTGAATTGCAGGTCTGCGTTCAATCGGCAATCGGCAATCCAAAATCGGCAATCACAAATGCCGCTCACCCGTGGTTTTACTGGAAAAACCGTCCTTCCAGAAAATCTCTCCATTTTCCGGAAGAACTGGATTGGTCACTGCGTACTAGTTCTGTGCACTACTCCCTGGCGATTTCCAGTCCCAAGCATTTGAGCCGAACTATGATCTCAAAAAACAGCCTTCGACGACTTTTGAATGACGCACTAGGCCGCCGGAAGGAACAGGGCCGACGAGGGAGACATCGAAGACTGGCACTGGAAACGCAGCTCGAAGTGCGAGCCATGCTGACTCCTGTGACGCATTTCCATGCGGACTTCAGTGATGCGGGTGGTGCGCCGAGTCTGGATGGGTTCACGATCGAGAACAGCATTGGCGCTCCAGTCGATGGCCTTTGGCATCTGTCGACAGCCAAAGGAAACGTGGGCGGACATACTTTTGGCGGCAGCATTTACTTCGGCACGGGAGAAGCAGATCCCATCAGCGGCAACTACGATGTCGGACACACGGCGGGACGAATCACTTCGCCCGCTATCAATAATATTCCGGCAGGGGCGGTGCTCTCGTTCAATTACTTTCTGCATAAGGAGCTGGACATTGGTTTCGATGTGCCTTCCGTACTGATCTCCGCAAACAGCGGTCCGTTTACTTCGCAGTCCATCAGCCTGAACCCTGACTCTCAGGGCTTCCTGATTGCCTCTCTGGATCTCAGCGCCTTCCGCGGTCAGAGCATTCAGGTCCGTTTTGAATTTGATACGGTCGATGATTCGAGTAACAACTTCGAAGGCTGGTACGTCGATGACGTCATGGTGACGACGGGAACTCGGGACATTCGGGGGACGGTGTTCGATGACGTGAACGACAATGACATTCTGGATGGAGACCCGGGATTTCCGGATACGCGAGTCTTCATCGATGACGACAACGATGGCGTCTATGACACCGACTATCTTCTGCGAAATCCCTCGAACGCAACGCCGGTGTCTATCCTGGACGAGGCGACAGTGACATCCACGATCACCATCGGCGGCTCGGCTCTGGAGGTGGTGCGAGACGTGAATGTGACACTGGATATCACTCACTCATGGAACGAGGATCTCGATGTCTTTCTGATTGCGCCCAATGGGACTCGGGTCGAATTGTTCACGGATGTTGGAGACGGCGTCGCAAACTTTACCTCAACGACGCTGGACGACGACGCGGCGACTTCGATCACTTCAGGTACAGTCCCGTTTACCGGGACATTTCGTCCCGAAGGATCGCTGGCCGTGCTCAACGGGATCAATCCCGCAGGAACCTGGACTGTGGAAATCACGGACGATGCGGCGCAGGACACCGGCACACTGAATTCCTGGAGCCTGCAGCTGGGCGTGACGCGGGAGTTTCAGAATACGACCAGCACTCCAATTCCCGATCAGACGACCATCACCTCACCGATCAGCGTGAGCGGCACCACAGGCTACATTCAGGATATCGACGTCCAGCTCAATATTTCGCATATTGCCGCTAATGACCTTGATATCTTCCTGATCGCACCGAATGGTGTGCGTGTGGAGCTTGTGACTGACGCCGGTAATGATGCATTCGGCGCCAACCTTTCGCAGACGATTTTCGATGACGAAGCGACGACTGCGATTGCGACCGATGTTCCTCCGTTCACCGGGCGGTTTCGTCCGGAAGGATTCCTTTCGGCCTTCGACGGGTACACCGCCAACGGAATATGGCAACTCGAAGTCACTGATGATAGTGTTGCATTTGGAGGCACGCTGATCAGCTGGAGTCTCTCGTTGACGATCAGCGAACGCACTGACATCACCGATGCCATTGGCAACTACGACATTCCGGTGACTGAGGTGGGCAATTCATTCCGAGTCCGTGCGGTCACGCCGACGGGCTTTTTCCCGACGGCTCCGTCGACCGGCGAACAGCTGGTGACCGTCGCTCCGGAGGCATCCACGAATGGCACTTAGTTAACGTGCAAGTTGTTGAATCACAACAACATACGTCGACGCCGCTTTCTTGCGTATGATGCTGTCTGCGACAGCACCATAAACGGCAAGGAGGCCAAGGATGGAAAGCTTCAGTCACGGTCGAA
>CAIXQV010000708.1 GCA_903921605.1 uncultured Planctomycetaceae bacterium
ACGCCTGTCGTTCCCAATGCCGCGTACAGACGGTTTTCTTTGAACATCCCGGCCAGAGACAGGAACTCACCAACGAACCCATTGAGCCCTGGCAGTCCGATGCTGGACATTGAGATGAAAACCATGCTGATCGCAATCATTGGAAGCCGTGTTGCGAGCCCGCCCAGATCGTCCATCATACGCGTGTGATATCGTTCGTAAACCATCCCCACGATGAGGAACAGGGCTCCTGTCGAGAGTCCGTGATTAATCATCTGCAGGATACTTCCTGTGATTCCTTCTGTGTTCAGGGCGAAGAGCCCCAACATGCAGAATCCGAGATGCGCGACAGAGCTGTAAGCAACCAGCTTCTTGATGTCTTTCTGAGCCAGAGCACACAGTGATCCATAAATAATCCCGATGACTGAAAGCAGACCAATCACGGGCAAACCAATAGTCAGCGAAGCTTCCGGAAACAGCGGCAGACAGATTCGCAGGAAGCCATAGCTGCCAAGCTTCAGCAGCACACCGGCCAGCATGACACTGCCTGCCGTTGGGGCTTCCACGTGCGCCAGAGGCAGCCACGTGTGGAACGGAAACACCGGAACTTTGATCAGGAATCCCGCCGATACCGCCAGGAAAAGAGGCACTTGCAGAGAAGCTGGGAGCGGATTTGCAACAAGCCACGCTGAGAGAGCTGGTATCGAGGTTGGATTCACCAATCCCTGCTTCGCTACGTAAAGAACGACGTAGATCAAGCCGGACAGCGTGACCAAACTCCCTGCCAATGTGTACAGAAAGAATTTAATCGCGGCCCAGCGACGATCAGCCCCACCCCAGATTGCAATCATGAAGAACAGGGGGATGAGAGTCATTTCGAAGAAGATATAGAACAGAACGAGGTCAAACGAGCAGAAGACCCCGATCAGACCTGTCTCAAGAATCAGGACAGCCGCATAAAACTCTGAGGCGCGATCCTTGATGGCTTCCCAGGAAATCAAAACGCTGCAAGTGGTCAACAATGTCGTCAGGGCGATCATCGTGACACTAATGCCATCCAGTCCGAAATACATTTCCAGTTGAAGGCGATCTGTTGTGGCAAGCCAGGGACGACGAAACTCAGCCTTCGGATGAACAGCCGAGGAGGCATCGGCTGAAGACAGTGCGGGGATGTTCCCCGTTCCCAGCGGGTCCACTGTAACCATTTTGTATTGCGACAGCAGCAGTACGGAAAACAGCAACGCCACAGCGCTGCCACAGCAGGCGATCCAGCGAGAACTGGACTGGTTCAGTGAGTTGCGGAACAGCATCAGCAGTAACGATGTTACGGCCGGGATTGCAAGGGTGATAAAGAGAAGAGCAATCATGTGAACTCTGCAATCAAACTGAAAAGGGTCAACAACGCAGGACGGAGCAGCTCAGAAGCGACATCGGATCAAAACATAGTCAGAACCAGAACAACCGCTGCCACAACCCCTGCCCACATGAATCCCGCATAGGACGAGACAACTCCGGTATGGAACTGTCGTGGTATCGAACTCAGTGCCTTGGGAATAGCGCCGATAGAATCAACGATGCAATCGATCACTCCTCGATCAAAGACAGTCGCCAGTTTTGCGATGCCCACCAGCGGCAGCACGACCAGAGCCTTCAGGATCTCGTCGAGGAAGAACTTGCCCTGAGAAATCAGATACAGCGGCTTCATTGCACTCGCGATGGCTCCCGGAACCTTCGGAGAAGCCACGTAGAACATCCACGCCAGACCAATACCCGCGATCGCCACAACGCTGCTCAACGCCATGACATCCCAGTGAAGGTGTTGTGATTCCGGCGGAACCGGAGTCAGCCCCATCGTCTTCTGAAGATAATTTGCGAACAGGTGAGTTGGCCCGACAGCCAAACCGATCAACGCTGCACAGACCGCAAGAATTCGCAGTGGCCAAGCCATGATTGGCGTGGCTTCGTGAGGATGATGGCCTGCTTCCTCGGGGAATTTCTCAGGTCCACAGAACGTCATGAAGTAGGCTCGGAAAGTGTAGAACGCTGTGAGGAACGCAGTTCCCGTTGCCACCGCCCAGATCACTCCGAAAAACAACCCATGTTCTTTGCTGTGTGAAGCTTCAGCAAGCACCGCCAGAATATCGTCCTTACTCCAGAAACCAGCAAGCAAAGGCACACCAGCGAGTGCCGCAGCACCAACCAGGAATGTCCAGTGAGTGATCGGTAAAGCATGCTTCAGACCACTGAATCGACGCATGTCAATCACGTCGCCCATCGCGTGCATCACGCTGCCCGCAGCAAGGAACAGCAGGGCCTTGAAGAAGGCATGAGTAAATAAGTGGAACATGCCGGCCGTTACCGCAGGCGTGACCAGTTCCGCACTGGCCGCACCGCAACCCAATGCCATAAACATAAAGCCGAGCTGACTTACTGTGGAGTAAGCCAGAACACGTTTCAGGTCCATCTGAGTCAACGCCGTCAGTGCGGCGATTGCCGCTGTGGCAGCACCAATCGCCGACACAGCAAGTTGAGCATTGGGGGCCATGACAAACAGCGGCGTACAGCGAGCGACCAGATAAACTCCGGCGGTCACCATCGTTGCGGCGTGAATCAGGGCGCTGACAGGGGTTGGGCCTTCCATCGCATCAGGCAACCACACCTGAAGCGGGAACTGAGCTGATTTGCCCATGGCTCCCAGAAACAGGCAGAAACAAATCAACTGAATGACTCCCGGGTTCTTCACTTCGACGGCGGCGATGCGGGCTGAGTCGCTCAGAACCGTCACGAAGTCCAGAGATCCAAAATTCGTCCAGATCAGGAAAATGCCCATGATCAGGCCGAAGTCACCAATTCGATTGACGACGAATGCTTTCTTGGCTGCAGCGGCCGCAGCTGGTTTCTGAAACCAAAATCCGATCAGCAGGTAACTGCAAAGTCCTACCGCTTCCCAAAACACGAACAGCAACGCGAAACTGCCCGAAAGAACCAGCATGCACATCGAGAACACGAACATCGACACGGCCGCAAAAAATCGCGGGTAGCCAAGGTCATGGCTCATGTATCCTGAACCAAACATCGACACCAGCAGGCTGACTCCCGTGACCATGGTGAGCATGATTGCGGTAATGGAATCTGCACGCAGTTCAATGTTCGCGTGTAAGTCGCCGACGTTGAGCCATTCGTATCCTGAAACGAGGACCTGTGGTCCGGCGAAAGTACCGACTTCACTCGGGTCAACGACTGCTGATCCCATTGAAGGCAGTATCTTCAACAGCAGAATCAAGGAACAGACGAAAGAAACCGCCAGAGCCGACCAGCAGGGCAGGTGACTCTTATAGCGAAGCAGCTTTGGGCCCAGCAATGCGGTAATGACTGCCGATGCCAGCGGAGCAACGGGAATCAGCCACAAAACCAGCTGTTGGATTTCTTCAGACATAGGAGACAACTCAAAACACAACGGTCAGACAAATTTCAAAATCAGACACCGCAGAGGTCAGGGCCATAACTCTTTCAGGTTCGCGCTGAGGACGCACCGGCCGAAGTCTTTGTTCGGGGTGGATCTTTGGGTACGATCCCGGCCGGAGTCAGTTTTGGCGCATCACCATAAGAGCCGCTTCCATCATCAATCCGGGCTGGTGCATCCTGAACTGGTGCTGGCATATCCGGCTCGCGAAGTTCAGACCAAAGATTAATATCCAGCGAGTGCGACTTGCGATACAGCGACAACACTAAAGCTAATGCCAGGCCCGCTTCGCAGGCGGCCACTGTCAGAGTGAAGATCGTGAAGATCTGACCTTCCTGAGTCTGATGAATCCTGCCGAACGTCACGAGTGTCATGGACACACCGTGCATCATCAACTCAGCCGAAAGGACCATCAAAATCAGGTTACGGCGAGTCAGGAAACCGATCGCGCCGAGGATGAACAACCCCGCCCCGACCAATAGAAATCTCAAATCTTCTGGTGTCATAAAGCACCCTGTTCTCTACGCGGTGCGAGAGCGATCGCACCGATGCTGGCAACCAGCAAAAGTGTGCCCGCGAGTTCTACGGCAAACAAGTAATCGCTGAATAACGAACGTCCAAGACCCTTCAAGTCACCCACAGCGTGGTCAGGGTCTGCTGCACTCAGAAGATTCCCGGGTTTCGCAGGAGGTTTCACTTCTGACGACGGCGCTAAGGAGCCAGCCGGAGCCGGGACCATTGAGATCATGTTTTCGGAGTTGGCCGCCGCACTGGTGCCGCCGCCTTTTGCCTTCGCTACCACAACAGGAACACCGATCTCCAGCTTCTCCTGCTGAAGAGTCATGGCAACAGCCCCCAGCAATACAAAGGCTGAAATGGTCGCCATCACTGCCTGACCGGATTTCTGATCGTAACCCGCAGCACCACTCTGCTGAGCCAGCATGATGACGAACAGGAACGTGACGATCACCGCTCCGGCATAGACGATAATTGTGGCGGCAGCCAGAAACGGAGCACTCTGGAGCAGAAACAACCCGCAGGTGGCCAGAGTTGCAAGAGCAAACCACAGAGCTGCATAGACCGGGTTCTTCGCCGTAATCATCAGCACTCCGCAGAGCAGGGCACTGACTGCAAAGACCCAAAACATCACTTCGTCAGCCAATTGGGTCTGAGGCTTTCCGCAGGACAGACAGAATGCAAAGAGTCCTGCAGCCGTCAACAAAAGCCCCGGAATCTTCGGCCGAGTTGAGCCGGCTTGCTTTCCGGGCATCAGCCACAGAACGCCGACAGCCCACAGCACGAGGCCGACGACTGTCATTGGGTGTGCTTGTAACCAGTCCATCATGAGTTTGCTCCCAGGCTGCCTTTGATCACACCTGCGGTTGGATTCTTGGCAGATCGATCTGAGTCTGGTACGACAGTCGCCGGACCAAGAGTCGGCAAAGATGCAAACTCCGCAGCAGGTCCCAGAATGCCGCGCCGAGTTCGGACCGGATCTCTTGGGTTGTCTTTTGTTTTGTCGTAAACGCTGAGCAGTTTTTCACGATCGAACATCAATGCTTCACGAGTTTCACCCGTCAGGTCATAGATGTGAGTCAATTCAATGGCATCTACCGGGCAAGCTTCCTCGCACATTCCACAGTAGATGCAGCGCAGTTCATCCAGCACGAACGACTTCGGAAACTTATCGCGGTCCGGCCATTCGGGCGGCGCTGCCTGAGCTTCAATCGAAATGCAGTTCGCGGGACAGGCGGTTGCACACATCATGCAGGCCACACACTTCACGCGATCTTTTTCATCACGATTCAGCCGGTGGACGCCTCGGTAGTGCAGCGGCAGATCGGGCTTCTGTTCCGGGTACTGTTGAGTCACCGGGGCTCGATCGGTCACATGCTTCAGGGTCGTTTTCAGACCCTTCATGATGGCCGGAACAAACGTGGATTCCCAGAAGCCCAATTGAGGCTCCTCCACCCACGCCACCGTCTTCTTCGGTTTGGCTTTTGTTTCAGTCATAAGAGTAGGTTTTCAGTATTCAGTTTTCAGTGTTCTGTGTTCTGGTAATCTCAAATTCGAAATTTCAAATCTGAAATCAATGATGTCCGGCAGCGTGGCCATGACCATGAGCTACCGCAGGAGCCTTTTTCTTTGGCTTCACATAACCAGGCCGTGCAGCCAGTTCCGCCTCTCGAAGATTCGCACTGATGACGCCCCAGGCTGCGAACAGTCCGAGTGAACCGACGAACAACCACCAACGATTGAACCCAAATTGCATGCAGAACATGACCATGACCAAATTCGCAAGCGATAGCGGAATCATGACCTTCCACGCCAGTTCCATCAATTGGTCAAACCGGAATCGAGGAATTGTCCAGCGAAGCATGATCATCAGGCAGATGAATGAAAACGCCTTACCACATAAGACGAGTAGCTTTACCAGCCATACTCCCGGATAATTACTGGTCGCTTCCGCGATGAATGGCAGGTTCCAGCCTCCGAGGAACAGGATTGAGGTCAGGAAACTGATCGTGATCATGTGCGTGTATTCGCCAAGGAAGAACAACGCCCATTTCAACGCGCTGTATTCCGTGTGCCAGCCACCGATCAATTCCTGTTCGCATTCTGCAAGGTCGAATGGCAAGCGGTTGGCCTCTGCGAGAGACGCAGTGAAGAACATGATGGCGGCCAAAGGCTGGAACCAGATGTTCCAACTCATGATCCCGCCCTGAGTCTGCTGATGCATCAGTTCTTCAAGGTTGAGTGTTCCTGACATCAGTGCCAGCCCAAGCACTGACATCCCCAGCGGAATCTCGTAGCTGACGACCTGAGCACTGGCTCGCATCGCACCCAGAGCACTGTACTTGTTGTTCGACGCCCAGCCACCCAAAACAATTCCGTAGACACCGAGGCTGGTGATCGCGAAGATGAAAATCAGACCGATATTGATGTTTGGAGCAATGATGAAACGCAGGAAGCTGGGAACTGAATCGTCGACAGGGCCGAATGGCACTACGGCAAACGCCATCATCGCGGTAAACACGGACAGGGCAGGGGCCAGGACGTAAAGCACTTTGTCGACATGCGGCGGAACAACTTCTTCTTTCAAAAGCAGTTTGATGCCGTCAGCCAGAGGCTGGAACAGCCCCATGGGACCCACGCGGTTGGGACCAATGCGGTCCTGCATCCAGGCCGACAATTTGCGTTCGAGCAGAATCAAATAGTTACAAACCCCCGGAATCGCCGCGACGACAACACCGATGGTCAAAAGAGTAATCAGAATCTCTGGCATAAAATTTATGTCCTCATTCGGCAACTGGCAGGGCCAGATGAAGGTCCGCCGAGCCTTTGGCGATCAATCGGAAAGTTCTCGTTTAAAACCTTCCGCTCACCTTTGTTTTCATACAGCGACGACGGCCTCGTCCAAAAGAACGCCATTAACCTTCAGTTCCGCATTACTGATCACAGCCAGCGCCGGAATCGCTGAAGCAATCTCACTTCGCAATGTATCCGTCTGAATGAGTCCCGATCGTTCCGCAAGCTCCCACAGAAGTCGTCCATCCGGACGAGTCCCGTCAGGTCCTCGCACAGATCGACGAATCATTTGAGCCAGCCCCTTATGATTCACGAACACACCTTCACGCTCGACGAAGGTTCCCGAGGGCAGCACATGAGTCGCGTGCTTCAAAACCGGAGACGACAGGATGTCCTGCACAATCACAGTTTCGATCTTGCTGAATGCTTCCGCCTGAATCTCACTGATCCAGCCTTCCGGATCTCCGCCGACTAGGTAGACCGCGCTGAATTTTCCGGTTGATGAAAGTCGAAGGAGTTCTTCAAATGGCATGACGTCGCCAGCGAAGTGGCTCAGTACGGCTTCAACGCCAGCACGATTCGGAGCCTTCTCGGCGCGAATAGTGAATTTCACAGGCTCAACGACGTTGCCTTTGACGTCCTTCGGGAACTGATCGTCTTTGCCTTCGATGCGAACCGGCCCCATCGCCAGAGTGACTTCACCGGACAAGCTCTTCAGGAAGCCAGCCAGCAGATAGGCTTCT
>CAIXQV010000709.1 GCA_903921605.1 uncultured Planctomycetaceae bacterium
AAAGTCAGCAGGAACGGACGTCTGCTTTGATGAAGTCGATGATGGCAGGCTTGATGGCGGAACAAGGTCGCGCGACACGGGCCGGGAAGCTTGACGACGCCGTCTGTATTCGCGATCTCATCAAGTTGCTGGATACCGAACCATCAGATGCAAAAAAGGTTGAATTGACGCTGGGAAATTCCGGCTCATTAAAGGGCGACGCACGAGCAGTCGCTGATGGGTTCCTTCAGGGCAACCAACAGATCGCGGCCGATCTTCAGAAGGAGAGGGCACGCCTGAATCAGGCATTTGCACCTGTGGTCGAAGGCCCAATTAAGGCGGCCTTAAAAGCTGGTGATGAGCCAAAGTCGAGACAGCTCCTGGAACGCCATCTGGTTCTGCTGAATCGACCTCCAATGGCGTATTACCACCATCAAAAACCGACATTCTCAAAGGAATCCTTGCACCTTGTTGAACCATTTGAAGCGGAAACTGCAGCACGCAAACAGGCCTGTGAGGAATCAGAAGTCCCTGTTCGGAATCGTCTGATTGAAGGATTTCGCAGCCTCGTCTCGGCCCAGCCGAGTCCTGAGTCAGATGAAGGATCGAAAGCCATCAACTTGGCCATCGAATTCTTTACGGCCGATTACACCACAGGCCCTCAACGCGGCCGACTGTTTGTTCCTGATGACAAACTTCCAGCAGCCGCTGTTGAGTTGTTCAATGAGTATTGTCGCGAGTCCATGAAACTGGAACAGAAGCTTGCATCAGATCAGGTTGCCGCCGCAAAAACGCTCCGTGAAGAGCTTCATCCCGTCCTTGAGCAACATACGGAAGCCAATCAGTTCCTCGAAGCGTGGACCATCCTTGCCCGAGGTGCTGAATTTGATCGGGTCCAGTTTGAGACACCAGTGAAATTTGCTCATGTTCCCCATTGGAAGGATCATCTGAAAGACGCGGTGGTGCTGGACGTCAGAAAGAACGCTGTTCGTGTCCGGGAATCTGCGCATCATCCCGACGGCGAATGGTTTCCCCGCGGTCGAATCAGATTCGCCCCCGGCGATACAATTGCCGAAACGAAATTCGGAGATCCAATTCCTGGCCCCGGATCAGCAGTCACGGACAAGACAACGCTCAAACGCGGACAAACGGTGTTTTACATCTGGGGGCGTTCTGCGCTGGAAGCCACGATTGTTGACCTGACCGAGTCGAACGTAGTCCTTAAATACAAGGAACGCTGGAGTAGTGAAACTGTGCTGCGCACACAGCTATGGGTCCTTGATGATTACTAGTTCTGATGGCGGCGGAGATGCCTTGAGTTTGGTAAGAAGCAAACCCCGTGTTGCTGGAGCCCAGTGTTCCTGAAACGGGGGTAACCGAGTTTTAGTGTTCAGTCGCGAGGTGAGTGGACATCGCTCGGCGGGGTTTGATGGCAGGGGGATCCGCAGGTACTTTGGCTCCGATTCGAGTCAGTTTCCGGCCATCCTCCCAAGAACGATCGAACCGAATAGGAGGGGGTTACTCTTGTATAGTCCGTGATGTGTTGGTGGGAAATCCGACGCTTTGGAAGTCTCACCAGTCACATCAATCCTGTGGGTTTTGCGGGCTATCGGACTCCGCCGCCAGAGCCAGAAGTCGGTTCTCATCGAAATCAGGGCGGACTTTACCGAACGAGCTCCTGTGCAAGTTGTTACTTGGGAATGGTTTAGGGAAATTCTCTGCAGGAGCCTACTCGTCAGGGTCGACTGGACTTTTCTCCGCGCAGCCCGTACTATGCTGCGTTTTCCGCGAATCCTGACTTAGACGTGATGACAAGTTGTCGTTGCAGCAGGACGCATGGCCCTTTTCAAGCGGCAGCAAAAATCAGGTTTTCCTGAAGTATGCCCGCGTCAGGTGGTTTTCAGAATGGTCGATCGTAACCTTTTGAGGGAATTTAATGTCGAAGAGGCGGAACTGGATTCGCTGATTGCCGCGTCGTTCCCCGACTTTGCTGAAGCAGACATTTATCAAGAACAGGCTCAGACCTACGACCTGAACCAGATCCTGACCGGGACAATTGTTCGCGTTGACAATGAAGAAGTCGTTGTTGACATCGGGTACAAGAGCGAAGGTGTTGTCCAGCGCGACGAGTGGGACGATGCAGACGAACAGCCACAGGTTGGCGAGCGCATCGAAGTTCTGCTTGAAGAATTCGAAGACTCAATCGGCCTGATTGTTCTCTCCAAGCGAAAAGCCGACCGCGTTCGCGAGTGGGAAAAGATCATCAGCACTCACAAAGAGGGCGATGTCGTCAAAGGCCAGGTCATCCGCAAGATCAAGGGTGGTCTGCTTATCAATATCGGCGTCAACGTGTTTCTGCCAGCCAGCCAGGTCGACATTCGACGGCCTAACGACATTGCAGAATATATCGGACACGAAATTGAGTGTATGATTCTGAAGATCGACGAAGCTCGCAGAAACATCGTTGTTTCTCGCCGCCGTCTGATCGAAGAAGAACGCGAAAAGATGAAGAAGACGCTGCTCTCCAATCTTCAGATTGGTCAGCTGCGAAAGGGTACCGTCAAGAATATCGCCGACTTCGGAGCCTTCGTGGATCTGGGCGGTATCGACGGCCTGTTGCACATCACCGATATGAGCTGGGGTCGTATCAGCCATCCAACAGAGATGGTGAAGATCGACGACGAAATCGAAGTGATGGTTCTGAACATCGACTACGACAAAGAGAAGATTGCTCTGGGTCTGAAGCAGAAGTCTGCCAGCCCATGGGCAAACATCGGGACCAAGTACCCGGTCAACTCTCGCGTCAACGGCGAAGTGGTCAACGTACTGTCGTACGGTGCTTTCGTGAAGCTGGAAGACGGCATCGAAGGTCTCGTTCACATCAGCGAAATGTCCTGGACACGTCGCGTAAATCACCCAAGCGAACTCGTAGCGATCGGCGACAAAGTCGACGTTATGGTTCTGGGGATCAACGAAGACAAGCAGGAAATTTCTCTGGGCATGAAGCAGACTCAGCCCAATCCATGGGACGAAGTGGCTTCCAAGTACCCACCGGGAACCATCGTCAAAGGTACGGTTCGGAACCTCACCAACTACGGTGCGTTTGTTGAACTTCAGGAAGGCGTCGACGGCCTGCTGCACATCAGCGACATGTCATGGACTCGCAAGGTGTCTCATGCCAACGAAATCCTGAAGAAGGGCGATCCAATCGAGTGCCAGATCCTGAGCGTCGACGAAGACCGTCGCCGTATCGCTCTGGGCCTGAAGCAGCTCGCCGAAGATCCATGGGAAACACGGATTCCAGAAAAGTACGCCCCTGGCAAGACTGTCACGGGCAAGGTTACGAAAATCACCAACTTCGGTGTCTTCGTACAGCTGGAAGACGATCTCGAAGGCCTGCTGCATGTTTCTGAACTCGCTGACCACAAGGTTGAGCACCCAGAGAACATGGTTCAGGTCGGACAGGATCTGGAAGTTCGCATCCTGCGAGTTGACACTGGCGAGCGTAAGATTGGTCTTAGCCGCAAGTCAGAATCAAAGGAAACAGAAGCCACAACCGCTACAACAGAAGGCGATGCTTCAGCTTCGGCTGCAGCACCAGCTCAGGCCAAGCCTCGTGAAGAACTGAAGGGTGGTACCGGTTCCGGTGCAGGCCCGCTGTTCTCACTCGGTGGCAGCGAAGAGTAATTTGATCTGAAGATTCGAATCCCCGGTGGACCTGGTTCACCGGGTTTCAGTCTGCAAAGCCAATAAAGAAAGCCCCTCGGTTTAACGCCGAGGGGCTTTTTTCATGGATGAATCGCTTTACCGCAATTCTTTCCGTGTCGCACACTTCATTCTCCGCAGAATCGTGATGTCTGCAGATGGTCCCAAATGGCTCTTAACGACTCCATCGCCGTCTGCGGAGTCGTCCGACACAGCACTCAACGCGAGCAACGTTGCGGCGAATATGACTCGCGATCAGTCTTCGGTCGCCCGGAGACTCGAAACAATGGCTCCGCTATACTGCTACTGCACACAGGGTTGAGGTAGTGATTCGCGATTGGTTTGAGCAATGAACGAGTACATACCATCTGGCAAGAATCGTAAGCTGATCGGCAAGGCAGCAGCCGTTCTTGTGTTAGCGTTTATCACTTACCTCGTACTTTTCGCTATCGCCGTTCGTAAAGGAAATGCAATTTACGAATTGGACTCGCCAGAGACGCGAGGGGGCTTTCTGTTCTACTGGTTTTCTGAAGAGCCGGCACTCAATCGTACGGGTTGCAGGTTGTTCCAGCCTGTCTTCCGGATCCTGCTGAAGAGTCGCCCTTACTCGTCATTTCAGACGGAGCAGGATCGCATCTCCTGGTGTGAGCAGGGAAACGATATTGTCATGGACGATCTTGCCGCGGCAGGAATTGAAAACTGACGGCTTTTCCTCATCGAAATGGCACGAGATTGGTTCTGTGCGAAGACTGGTCGGTTTAATAGGGCTAGCCAATATCGATCGATAAGCCGAGTCGAATTGAGGATGCCTTTTTGGTTGTTCCCGGGAGAACCCAGATGCGTATGAGCACAAGACTCCGGCTATTTGCGTTTGCCTACATCGGCGGCGGAGTATGCTTCGGGATTATCAACCATCGGATCATTTTCCCCTGGTTTCTGTTCTTCGGGCTACTGCAATTCGTTTTGTTTCGCTGTCCTTCATGCAAGACCTTTGTTTGGATGACCCAACCTCGATGCTACTCGAGGTGCCCCCATTGTGGCTGCGATTATTAGCGGCAGCATGCTATCACGCCCTGAGCAGTGTCATTGCCAGCCTATGTCGCGGTTTGAGTTTTCCCATTCCCTAACGTTGAACGCTGGGTCGGACGTCCAGTGTGAGATCTCAAACTCACAGCCTTTACGCTTCAACATTCAGCACGATTTTTCCTGTCAGTGTGTTGGCTCCCTGCAGAGTATTCTCTTCCTGCAGGCGATGAGCAGCAGCAGCTTCAGAGAGCGGGAAGCGAGCACCAATCTTTGGTCGCCAGGTTCCGGCGGCCAGCATGCGATTGAGATCTGTGGCCGCATCACGCTGCTCATCCGGTGTCGCGTTAAACATCGCAAACCCGATCGCTCGCAGATCACGAGTGTAGAACTGCCCGAGCGGAATGACCGGGCGAGCATCGCGGCCGGCCATAAAGATCAGGCGACCTCGCAGTGCCATCAGCGGCAGGCTTCGTTCAGGCGTGGGAACTCGATGTGTTTCGAACCAGAGATTGATCTGTCCCGTCGTCTTCAGAATCTCTGCCAGTCGCAGGTCGACATCTTCCGTACGGTACTCGATCACATAGTCTGCTCCGTGCTCACGACAGTCGGCCGCTTTCGCGGGAGAACCAGCCGAAGTTATCACTGTGGCCCCGGCAGCTTTGGCAAGCTGAACGACCGCCGAGCCGACACCACCACTTCCTCCATTCACAAAAACGACTTCACCAGCCTTCAGGCTGCCGTGGAAGAACAAACCCAGATGTGCCGTGATGCCAACCATCGCACCGGCTGCGGCGGCTTCAAACGAAACCCCATCGGGAATTGGATACAACCATTTTTCTTCGATCGCACACAATTCCGCAAAGGAGCCCTGACGGCCAGCAAGTCCCTGATTACTGCCCCAGACACGATCGCCAACTTTAAATCGAGCACACTCCGGGCCGACAGATTCAACGATGCCAGCAAGATCACTGCCGACGATGTAAGGATCCGGAAGAGTCGCCTTCACGCTTCCAGACCGGATATAGGTGTCAATTGGATTGACCGCGACGGACTGAGTTCTCACCAGAACCTGACTTCCCGTCGCCATCGGCGCGGGGAGTTCTGCGTACTGAATGCAGTCTGGACTACCGACGGTCTTTAGAAACGCAGCTTTCATGGGACAGGTATCTCTCAGACGGAAAGTTTTGATCGCGTGAAATCAACTTGCTGGCCAACTGAGGTCAGGCGGTTCGCGATCGGCACAAAAAGTTGGCAGTCTCGGGATCAGTTTACAATGGCCGGCAGCGGCCGGAAAGTTTCACCCCTGAAGCCAGTTCGCAGAACACGGGCTGTGTTGCGGAGTTCACCTTGACCATCGCCAAGCCAACGATCGACTGGGCATTTCCTTGAACCGCGGATGTCACCGTTCCGACCACGGCGTTGTCAGCGGTCAATAATGAACGGCCGATGACTTCCTGTCGCGAACAATCTCCGGATAACTCGATCACCCGAAGCGCTCGATTGACGTGCCCCATTGCGTCGAGACGAGCGATCGGTTCCTGCCCCAGATAACAGCCCTTGGTATACGAAACCGCGATGCTGTTACGTTCTGCTTCCGGAGCCAGATTCTCGTTCGACATGTCCTGACCGATCACCGGAAACCGCTCACGGATCCGCAGTGATTCCAGTTCATCTGAACCCACTTCCGCGTCGGAATTGATTGAAACGTTCCTGCGGAAGTTTGAAATCTGTTCAGCAGAACCAGCAATGGCAATCAGTCGCTCAGACGCCCACGTGACCCGCAGAAATGTGGAGTTGCACTTTGACTCCGCTGATTCATTGAGTTGTCCACACAGAGTGTCCTGAGTGTTTTCCGCTGCACCATGAAAAGGCGGCAGAGCCAACAGTTCCGGCGTTTCCCTGAATACCACAACGTGATTGTCTGTCGAAAAGTCCGTGACAGTGACGTCTTCGGTAATCACATATTTGCTGAGATGTTTGGCCAACGCAGCCGCATCTCCCGGCAACATCCAGATTTCATGAAACGAATCGAAAGCGAGCACATAGCCATGAGCCAGAATGCGAGCCTTCACATCGGTGAAGAAAGCTTCGCAGGCCGTTCCTGCTGTTAACGTTTTGATATTGTTCGTGCAGAAATTATGCAGAAACTTCGCGCGGTCTTTTCCCGTAACTCTGAGTCGGGAAAAATCTGGTTCTGAAGCAGCAGGCATCGTTGTGGAGGTTTCGCTCTGAAAATTGACAGACGAGGAATTGGCAGGCTGCCGCCTTGCATTGACGCCAAAGAAGGGCATCGCCGGACGAAATGCATGACGGTGATCGTTACTGAACTTTAATCCCGTTCAAACGCAATGTCCAAGAGGACGTCGCAGCAGGCTGTGCAGCGATCATCATCCACGACGGTAATGGAGAAAACTCTGCGCAGTAAGGCATGAGGTCGAAATGGAACACGACTGGCCTGGTTCGGCGTACGCAAGCCATCAATGCTGCGAATGGCCTCACTCCAATTGCGTTGGATCCGCAGTTCCCAGAACTTGCCGAAGGATCATCGGGCCGAGCACCATGACATGCAGCACGATCGCGACGATTGCCCCGACAATCGCTGCTGCAAGCCCGAACGCTCCCAGAACGGCACATGACAACAGTCCGACGACAAAAACGACACCGGCGATTGTGAACATGCCGCCACGGGATGCGATGAATCGTTGTAAGCCGGAAGCCTGCTGTTGATAGCGAGCGTAATAGTCCGAGATTCGCTCCCGGGTATCGTCCCACGCGAACTCGCTGATCGGAAAAACGTCCTCACATTCGCTGCAATAGGTTGAATGCATTTTCGAAAGCGGATCGGCCAGAGATTGAAACTCCGGCCCCTCGATTGTGGTCACTCCGCCGCATTGCGAATGAACATAGTCACGAGAACTCTGAGGTTTTCGCAGACGTGGCCGTGTTCGTGCAGACCGACGCTCCGGCGCCTCCGCTGGTCGATTTTTGGGCTCCGGTCGGCGAGCTTCCTGACCTCCCGGCGGTCGCTGACTGCGCAACTCTGGCCTTCGAGCAGGCTTCGGCTCTTCATACACCTCAGCTACTTCGACAATTTCTTCCGCCGGAACCGCGACGACTCCCTGACACGCCGGACATCGGATCTTCTTCCCGGCGACATGAT
>CAIXQV010000710.1 GCA_903921605.1 uncultured Planctomycetaceae bacterium
CGGGATTCCAGCATGGCGATGTTCAATCGTCAGATAACTGATGCACCGACGAGCATCCAACACTCCTGGCTCAGGGAACGCTTTCGTCGGACAGGCATCCAGACATCGCGTGCAACTCCCACAAAACGTTTGCTCAAGCGGCTGATCATAGGTCAGTTCGATATCAGTCAGGATCGCTCCGAGGAAGAACCAGCTTCCAATGGACCGACTGATCAACATCGTGTTCTTGCCAAACCATCCCAGACCAGCAAGCCGGCCAAAATCACGTTCCAGCAACGGAGCAGTATCGATAACAATTCGATTCCGAGACTGAGGGAACTCCGCGCGCAGCAAAGCAACAAGACGTTTCAGCAGAGGTTTCAGCACATCGTGATAATCGGCAGACCCTGATGCATAGCGAGCGATTCTCGGACCTTCGGTTGTATGTTCTCCATCGTGGTAGTTCATCGCAGCCATAATCACGCTGCGTGTTCCGGACATGACACCATCAGGATGACGATAGGCGTCCAGACGTCGGTCAACCCATAGCATGTCTGCGTTTTGACCTCGACTAACCCAATCGAGGAGCCGATGAAATCCGGTTGGTGTTACCGCGGGCGCAATTCCTATCTGCGCGAACCCCAACTCCTGTCCCAGAGACTTGAGTCGTTCGGAAATTGTTGACATCTGCACTAAGCCAGTCACGTCAGAGACAACAGGCCGAACTCCGGGACACATTTGACTCAAGCAGATCAATCATACGGACTAATCACATCGCGGATGTTATCCCATCGTTGATCCGCTGCAGATGGCGACGTCCCACAGCGGCGACCTCGTCACCGCCGACTCGTGGCAACGCAGAATAGTGCGGATGGCGCCCATCTTTGTAGGGATCATTGCTGCGAGTGTTGTAGCAGCAGATAAAAGCCCAGCGAGGATTCTCACTTCGATTCTGATCTGACCGATGCAGCGTGTTGCCATGGAACAGCACTGCAGAACCAGGATTCATCTCGACGTGAATCAACTCCATTCGAGCCAGCGCGGCGTCAACACGTTCCATGTCAGCCCCGGTCTGATCGCCGCGCTTCACATGATCAATGCGGCCCATCCGATGTGATCCACGCAGGACCTGCAAACAGCCGTTTTCTTTTGTGGCCTTATCAACAGCAAACATGCAACTGGCCATATCAGGAAACAGGCAACCGTTGTTGTACCAGTAACCATAATCCTGATGCCAGGTCCAAGCGCCACCGACTCGTGGCTCTTTCAAAATCATCTTGTGATGATAATGATAAACCTCATCGCCGAGTAAAGCCTCCATCGCCGTCACCAATGGCTCAGCCTGAACAATAGCCGTATAGATCGCATCGGCTGTAAGCTCATTCTCGACAACCAGATCCACCGAGCCACCTTCGCCATCGGCCCGAGAGGTCTTCGCGGCTGCAAGAGCATGATCCTGCCGCGCAATGGCTCCGAGCAACTCCGTCTCTTCAGCATTCAGAAAGCTGTCGACAACAATAAAGCCATCGCGGTCAAACGCCTCGATCGCATCAAGGGTCAGGAATCCGGTTTTCATCTTAACCACTCCTGCAGGATCAATTTTGTGACCAAAACTCGATGGCCATAATTCTCGCTGAGACAACGCAGAATATCAGTCTAACTTCGCAGGAACTCAATGGTTTCTCGCACTCGGATGGTGCCCTCATAGATGGCACGACCAGTGATCGCGCCGATCAGATTTGGCTGTTCAGCATTAATCGTCTTCAGAGCAGCGATGTCGGCCATGGTCGTTACTCCTCCAGACGCAATTACGGGAAGCCCCATTTCGGCAAGCCGTACGAAATCGTCAAGCGTCTGCTGATCGATGCCCTGCATCATGCCATCGTTTGCGATGTTTGTGTAGATCACGGCCGCAAGTGGAACTCCAACAAATCGCTGAGCGAGCTGCGTGACGGAGACCTGCGAAACTTCCAGCCATCCGTCCGTCGCAACCATCGAATCACGAGCATCAAGCCCGAGAGCCAGGCGATGAGGAAACTTCGCACACATCTGTGCGAACCAATCCGGTTCTCGCAGCGCTTTGGTTCCGACGATGACGCGATCGACTCCAGCCTCTTCAATCGTCAGCCGGATGTTGTCCTCGTTCCGAATTCCGCCACCCAACTGACAGGGCAAACCGGTTGCCTCCGCAATCCGTCTGACAACATTCTGATTCACGGGACGCCCTGCTTTTGCACCGTCCAGATCAACCAGATGCAGTCGCTCAGCCCCTTCATCTCGCCAGCGTAATGCCATATCAACAGGGTCGTCTGAAAAGACTGTGCTGTCGTTGTAATTTCCCTGACGAAGACGAACACATTTGCCGTCGAGCAGATCAATGGCCGGAAGAAGCTGAAGCATATTTTTAGCTTGTAAGGAATCTCAAAACACGAAGGCAGTACGCAGAGCCTCGCAAAAACATTCGGCTCAGACAATGGTCGGCGGTCGCACTCAATCTCACCAAACTTAGAGCACCATCAGGCCTCAGATCATTGGGCGGAGCAAGCTGCCGACTCACCAATCGAAACAAAGTTGCGTAACAATTGCATCCCGCACGACTGACTTTTCTCGGGGTGAAATTGAGTCGCCATAACATTGCTTTTTGCAACAACGGAGACAAACGGACGACCATAATCTGTCGTGGCGGCAATCCACGACTTATCGCCGGGAACCACGTGATAGCTGTGAACGAAGTAGAACCATGGCTCTGCTCCCAGTTCCCTGAGTAATCCGTGCTGCGAAGTGCCTTCGAGAGTCAGTTGATTCCAGCCCATGTGTGGAATCTTGAATTCAGACGAAAGATCAAACCTCTGCACCGTGCCGGGAATAATTCCCAGACCTTCATGCTCACCATCTTCAAAAGATGCATCGAGCAACAGTTGCATGCCAAGACAAATTCCAAGAAACGGCCGATCTGCGGCAATGTGATCCCGAATAACGCCAGTCAGGTCATTCCTTCGAATCGCACTGATAGCATCTCGAAACGCTCCCACACCGGGCAGGACCAGTCTTTCTGCCGCAGCAATCTCCGCAACGTCTGAAGTTACATGAGCAGACTGGCCGATGCGCTCAAACGCCTTCTGCACGCTGCGAAGATTTCCCATTCCATAATCAATGATGGTGACTGATGTCATATTTGAAACAATGCTCTGTCAAAAAACGGATCTGGTCCTGAGTGAGCTGAAGAACAACGAAGAACGCAGCGGATTCACTCCTCAACGTTTGCGGAAAATTGATCTGTATTGCTGACCCCGATTATCGAATTATGTCACAAGGTTATTTTGAACTCGTTCGTTTCATTGGCTTTCACAGTTAGCTTCAAAGCCCCCTCTGCACGATTGAGTGGCTTTCCAGTGACGCCTGCGAACCCAATATTGTATTCACCAGCAGGACAACCAAAATGTGAAGCGTCATACATCAACCGAAAGTTCCCACCGGGATCTGTGGTGGCCCAGACAGCAGAGCGAGTATCGTCGGGACCGCTTGAGATTGGTTCAAAGAAAACCTGAATTCCCACCGCAGGAGTTCCTACCGTTGAAACCTGACCAGTGACTTCAAATAACTCCGGCCCTGCCCACGGCTCATGATTCATCCACGAAAAGTAACCGTAGACGAGTACGCCGACCACTAACAATCCCGGTAACGCTCGCCGTGTGATGAACTCCGTTAATAGCGCTCGTTCCTGCTGAGCCTTAACATCCTTCGCAGATTTCGAAGGAGCTGACGCAGAATCTCGCTTTTGCTGATAAGCGCGGGAGAGCGCATCAGCGGCAGTCCCAGCCGTCTCAAGGGCTGAGGCCGCAACCGCCGAAGTACGAACTGTCTCAGAAGTTGCCCTTTTTTCTCTGCCCTTCTTCGCAGCATCGAAGTCCTTCATCATTTCCGCCATCGACGGCTTGCGTTCCGCCGATTCGCCACGAGATGACCGCGGTCCCACAGATCCTGTTGATGCCCCCAGCACCGAGAGCGGATCGAAACTGTCCGATTCCGGCACTTCCGGAGTCAGCTCGATCGGCATATCGACGGAATCAACCGGTTCATCAATTGGCTCGTCTGCTGGCGAGGCTGCAACTTCAGCAGACTCTTCAACCTCAGGCTGTGGAACTAAGAACTCGGCCTTGCATTTGGGGCACTTGCCCTTCGTGCCAGCTTTCTCATCCTTGATCTTCAACACCGATTCACAGCCGGTGCATGTATATCGAATGGTCATAAAAGTGGCACTCAATCAACGAGATACGAAGTATCGGCCTAACACCGATTCGTTCGAAATGAAGTCCTTAATTTGTTCATGTTAACTGCATCCATGGGCTACTGTTCCAGATCCCGCGAAAAAAAAACGCCAGGATGACGATAATTCGCAACCCTGGCGCCTGGGATATGCTGAATGTTAGAAGCCCTGAGTTGTCACTCCACCAGAAATATTGCCCGCAGCCTGCCAAACGTTCAGGCCGATGTTTTGAGAAACAGGCTTCGCTGAACCATCACACAGCCCCACCATGCAGACATCACCGTGTGAAGACCCGGCGAACTGAAAATGCAACATCTTGTTCGGGCCATCCATGGTTGAAACAAGAGTCGCTGCCCCTCCCCAAGCCCAACCGTCATAGGCTACCTGGACACCGTTGCGGGCGTTAATTCCGCGCCATGGTGAAAAACGCTCGGCCTCTGCAAACATGATTGTATGGCTCGTTCCGTCCTTGATATCCGTTAGACGCACTGAGCTGTTGACGGTGAAGACACCGAGGTTGCCAGAGAGCTGATTGAAGTTGTTAGCAAGTGTTCGAACCTGTTGATTCTGGTTCGCAATCTGGTCGGCTGTCAGATCAAACATCGGTCGTCCGGCACTACTGTCAAAGACCAGCCCGGAGCCCGCGCACCCGGCATAATCAATGCCACCACTGGTAATCTGACCGGTTGAAACTCTGCTGGCCGACACTGAGTCGAGATAAAAGTTGTGACTCAGGTTCTTGCGGTCCATATTCCCGCGACGCGAAGGACAATAAAACTCTTTAATGTCGAATGTCGCCGGAGCATACCCGGCTTTCTGCCAGTCTCCCTGTTGATTCGCCATCTCTGCGTTGTTGATAACGTTGAAGAACGGACGCCACATCTGAAACACGTTGCCTTGTTCGATATAGGGCAATACATGCAACGCCCAACTGGTTCCATGGAGTGATAATGATCGCGACAGGTCTGTTGCTTCGGTGGGGTCGATGGTTCGAAGCCCGTTTGGTGTCAGATCGGCATTAGCGGCCAAGCGATTAGAAATAATTCCAGGCGGAAGAGCCCCATGTGAATCATGGTAGCTGTGCATCGCCAGCCCAAGTTGCTTCAGATTGTTCAGGCATTGAGTCTTTCTGGCGGACTCACGAGCCTGCTGCACAGCAGGAAGCAACAGTGCTACCAGAATCGCGATGATGGCAATCACCACCAGCAGCTCGATCAGAGTAAACCCGCGGGCGCGTGTACGTAGTTTTCGCATTGCAAAATACCTCCCTTACTGACCAGTGCCTTCAGAACCGAATAAGTCTGAATAAAACGCCAGATCTAACAAAGACTGGCTGACGATGGAGAGATCCGAAGGACACCAAAATGTTCAGAATTCTCCCGGCACGACACACATCATGCAGGGATTCTGCGCAGAGTGCAAGAAAATCACCGCAAAACATATGCCGTGGCATGCCTGAGAGTCTCAACTCCGGAGAAATCCTTCCGGCGGATTTCTGGCCAAACGGCAAAGGATCTCTGCTCCCTCCCGAATCAGATCGTCTTCTGCTGCGAAGGAAACGCGAAAATGTGTGTCCGACGGACTGAACACATTTCCGGGAATGATCAGCAGATTGTTGCGAATCGCTTCAGCTACGAACTCCGTCCCGGTCCCCCACGGAGCTTTGAGAAACAAATAGAATGCACCTTGACCTCCGGAAATGTCAAAATCTTCCTTCAGGAGTCCAACTAACAGTTCTCGCTTCCGTCGGTAATCATCCACGTTGTGCTGCAGATCCAACTCCCAAGCTGTAACTCCTGCCCATTGAACAGGATGGGGAGCACAGACAAATGTAAACTGCTGCAGTTTCATCATCTGCTGGATCAAATATTGCGGACCATGGATGTAACCAAGCCGCAACCCCGTCATCGAATGAGATTTGCTGAATCCGTCAATTACGATGGTGCGGTCATTCCATTCCGCAGGACTGTGGAAGGGCTCGTCATAACAGAACACCCGGTAAATCTCGTCGCTGATCAGTGCGATGTTCTTCTCAGCAGCAAGCTCAGCCAGCGCCTGAACTTCCGCTTTCGATGCGACAGCTCCTGTCGGATTGGCGGGACTATTGAAGAGAATGATTTTTGTCCGAGGCGTAATCGCCTTGCGAACATCTTCGATTCTAATCCGGAAATCAGGGTACGTAGAAACCTCAACGACGGTACCGCCAGCCAGAGTGGTCAGGTGCCGATACATCACAAACCACGGGTCAAAAATGATTACTTCGTCACCGGGATTAATCAGCGTACACAACGCCAGCATCAAAGCGCCGCTGGTGCCCGAGGTTACGAAGATCTTCCGATCAGGATGATGGTAACGGTCATCAACATCCTTTTGCAGTACGCTGAGTAAGGGAGCAATCCCCTGCGTCTGACTGTATGCATTTTTCCCATCCTGCACTGCCTTACACAAAGCATCCTTGATTGGCTGCGGCGTATCAAAATGGGGCTGGCCAATGCTGAGATTGATGGGTCGCTTCATCGTTGCAGCGAGATCAAACACCTTTCGAATTCCTGATGCATCAATTCGATGCATCCGATCTGCAATCCACGTTTCGCTCACGAGTTCTCTTCCTCAGTTCTACTGACAACAACTCACGTTTCCCGGAGGACAGTGAATGGAACACTCATCTTCCGACAATACCACTTCAAACGATTTTCGACGCCCAGAGGCATCTTGACGACTCGACAAGGTTCCTACAACACCCCTGAATAGTCACGCGCACCTCGGACTCGAGACAAATCTGCGAAGTCAACGAGCAATCTCAATCGGCCCCTTCCCTCTGATTCCCGAAGTCAAAAGACGATGAAAACTCTTTTGAGAGGTATCTGAGGTGGATGACTGGCATCTGGTTTGCTGCTGACACAAGATATTGATGGCCTTATTTTTCCCTACCTTGCTGGAGTTTTTTATGGCACAAGTCCCTAGCTCAGGCGATGACAGCCTTCGCCTGAGGAGTCTGTTCCCCACATTGATGTCTTGTCTGATGGTCGTGTTTTCTGGCTGTGAAGAGGTCAAGAAAGCAGTCAACGACGCAAAATCCGAGGTTTCTGGCTCGGCAAGCAGTTCCACACCGCCGACCACTCCCGCCAATGCCACTCCGCAGACCATGTCGCCGGTCGCCGGTTCACCAGCCACCGCTGTCGCCCCAAACCCAGCCGAAATCATTGCAAGATTTCAAAAGCTTCCTTCCTACGACATTACAGACGCCGATTTAACGCAGCTCTGTGTTACTCCTGAAGTAGGGCCGAGCATCCTGAAGATCGACCTGACGGGCAACAGAAATGTCACCAACGCCGGCTTGGCTCAGCTTGCCGCGTTAACACATCTCACGTCATTGACGCTTACAAGTACCGATTTGATGCCTGATGCTCTTTCAGCGATTGGCAGTATTCAATCTTTGAACGAAGTCCTGCTGCCCTCCACAAAAACAGATGACGCGGTCGTTGCAAAACTCACAGCAATCCCGCATCTCCAAACGCTGGATCTCAGCGGTACGATGATTACACCAGCAGTAGGGGCCAGCCTGAGTCAAATGCTGGAGTTGTCTAATCTGAACGTGGGGTCGACAGCCGCAAATGATCAGTTGGTCACAATGCTGCATGACTTACCGCTGCGTGAACTTCGGCTGCCGCGAACTCAGATCACAGGATCCTCCGTTCCTGAGTTGCTGAAGATCAAGACGCTGGAATATCTCAGTGTTGACTTTAATAACATCCCTGGGATCGCGTGGAAAGGGGCATCGCGAGCCAACCTCAAGACGCTGACCGTTGGCGAAACCCCTTTTGGCCTCGAAGGCTTTCAGGCCATCAAAGGGATGGATTCACTGGAGCACCTGAACGTATACGGTGCCGGTCTCGTCGAACACAAAGCGGCTGATGTTTTCGGTTCATTTCCAAAACTACGTATCCTGAATGCCGGATCCAACGCGGTGACCGATGCAGGAATGGTGGAATTCTTTAAAGGACTAAAAAACCTTGAAGAACTACATCTGGGAAGCAACCGAGCCATTTCTGACCAGGGACTCGCAGCACTCGTCGGTCTGAAGAAACTTCGACTGCTGGATGTCAGCAACACAAACTGCGGGCAGGCAGGAGCGTTGGCGCTCAAAGAAAAACTGCCTGATTGCAAAATCAGAACCAGCACGGGCGAATACTGATCAATCGCAATTCATGCAGAAATGAACAAGGAGAACAGGGTACCGAAGGGTGCCCTGTTTTTTTATTGCGGCTGCAATGTGACCAACGGCCATTCAGACACAGTGCCTTGCGTGTTCGCAAGACCGGTATTCACGTCAGCAGCGCCAGATTGTCGCGATGAATGACTTCTCCATACGGAACATGCCCCAGAGCCGCCGCGATCTGATCAGAGCGACGGCCCTGAATACGACGAATCTCATCTGAAGAATAATTCGCCAGCCCTCGAGCAATGTCGGTACCGTCTTTTGCTCGCAGCCCGACCAATGATCCGGATTCAAACTCGCCCTGAACATCGGTAATGCCGACAGCCAGCAATGATCGTCCAGATTCTCGAACCGCCTTCGTCGCGCCTTCATCAAGAACCAGCATGCCGGCTGGAGGTGCCCCAAATCCAATCCAGCGTTTCCACGACGGAACGGCTTCGCCCTTTGCCAGGAACAGTGTGCCTGTGGAGACGCCATTCCGAATATCGTCGAGTACAGTATCACTTCGCCCACTGGCAAGAATGACGGTTTCACCCATTCCGGTCGCTGCCAGAATTGCTTTCAACTTCGAGCCCATGCCGCCACGACCGCGAGTACTCTGCTCGGCCGCAACCAGCTTCAGCAATGACTCATCAGGCTTCTCAACCAGC
>CAIXQV010000711.1 GCA_903921605.1 uncultured Planctomycetaceae bacterium
ATTAGCACTTTCAAGTAATGAAAGAACTACGGTCAATTCGGTTGAGCCTGAAACGATAAATCCGTATGTTTCTTCTAATACCAATTTACCGGAAACTACCGGTGAAAGTGAATCAGCTGGTGGTATTGTTACATTTGTAACTAATCTTACCGCATCTTGTTCAATAAAAATAGGAGATACGATAGTTTCTTTAATTACATCCACTAAAGAATTTACTAAATATATAGATGCCGATATACCCGGTTCAGTTCCATTGGTAAAAGTGGTCAGACACCAAACCCACTCATTGCTCTGAAAATCTACCGGGCCAAGGCGTGAGCGATTCGGGATCAGGATGTTGCTGTACTGCTGTGTTCCGCCGATGTATGCGATCCGCTGCCTCTTGACATAGATCATCCATTGGGGCTGCGGTGATTTATTCCATGCGTTGGGTTTATTGACGCTGCGCACTACGTTGCATCGAAAACCGCGTTCAATGGCGAGTTGCTGCAGTCGATCGGCCATCCGCTGTCGGCAACCCACAGAGATTTGCATGACGCGCCTGATATGATCGCGGGGCACATGTGTTCGTCCGTTGGCCAGATTCATGGCATCGAGAAGAATCGAAAACTGCCGCCGACTCAACGTATTGAAGATCTCCGGGATGTCTTTATCCAGCCATTGTTCCAGCCGATTCCATCCGGCGAGGCCGCTGTTCACGCCACGGCCTTCGCCCTGTGCTATGACAAACTGCAGTCCATCGGCGTACTCGGACTCTTTTCCCGTTCGAACAACCTCGTATTCACGGAACCCAAAATTGCATCCCATCAGGACGGCTCTGACCTCTGCGGCGAACTTTGCAGTTGACTGACTGATCGTGACGGTATTGTTCGCTCGATTCAGATATCCGTCTGTCAGAAACCAACCGATGAATTCGACTTCCGCGTCGGAAATCGAAGCATCTGAATGGTGGCTGGTTCCTCGACCAGCGATGGGGATCGTGAAGGCATCGCGTCGCTCAGCAACAGATGCTGCCGTTTGAAATTGCCAGTGAAGACACGTCTGAGCCCGTCCTCGGACCACCATGGTATGCTGATCAGTGACTCTCAGGTCAAGATGCGGAGCTGCCAACCCATACATAGATTCCGTCGGTTTTAATGGCCGATGGACCTTGTCGATGGCCGGGCGATAGACAATCTCCTCGGTGGCAGCATCGAAGGCTGCGACCATGTCCCCAACTGCGACTTCGTGACACCGCCTCCAGCCCGAAGCAGTCAGAACCTCAGTCTCCATGTCGAGGCACATCTGATAGTAGAGGCCCGGTGACATCGTCGGTCGCAGCAACACGACGCAGTCGACGTTGGGCGCATCGAAGCCGGTGGTCAGCACGTTGACATTGCAGAGGAATCGCAGCTCGCCGGATTTGAAGCGATCCAGCAGGAGGTCACGAGCGTTCGTGAGAGTTTCGCCAGTGACGAATCCGCATTCGATACCATGCTTCTTCTGCAGTGTTTCGACCACGTGCTGCCCGTGCCGGACACCGGAAGCAAAGATCAGGACCGATTTACAGTCGGCCGCATGTTGCATGGTTTCCCGGCAGGCGGCTTCCACCAGCTGCGGCTCGTCCATCAGCGATTCCAGGAGCCCCGCCACGAACTCGCCGCCACGGACCTGCACATTGGTGGTGTCGATTTTGTCACGACCGGCTTTTGTGATCAGCGGCGACAGGAATCCCTGGACAATCAGTTCCCGAACTCCGACCTCATAACACACATGATTCAGGAAATGGTTGGGCGTGCAGATCAGTCCGGACTTCAGACGAAACGGCGTGGCCGTGAAGCCCACAATGCGCAGGTGCGGGCAAACAACCCTGGCATCCGCGAGGAACTGCCGGTACATGCCTTCGCCTTCGACGGCGATCATGTGAGCTTCGTCG